>CACZSE010000113.1 GCA_902783735.1 uncultured Lachnospiraceae bacterium | reverse complement strand
GATTCATCTATATCGTCGGCGTAGGACTTGCCTCGCATCTTTTCTTTCAACTCATCCGATATGGGCTCAATGTAAAATGATCCGTCCGAAGCTTCATTATCCAATTCGGTCAACTGATTGGTCCCGGGTTCCTCAGAAACCGGTTCCGGTGTGGGTGTAGGTATAGGTGTCGGTATCGGAGTCGGCGCCGATTCTGTCACAACATCCTGTGAAATACCGCTGTTTTCAATAACAGGCTCTATCTCGGGCCTTACTGACATTTCTGTCGTTTTCTCTCTTGCAGCTACATCGGCAAGTGTTTCGGAACGATTCAGGCTTCGAGCCAGAAACGCACATCCGATCAGTACCAGTAATATGATACCACCGTATCTTATCAGATCCTTTTTCATGAATCCTCCCACTGTATATTAAGTAACGTAAGTCCACAGGCCGGTGCCGTAGGACCTGCCATTGTCCTGTCACAGGCTTTAAGTATATCATCTACTTTATGAGGTTCGATCTTTCCTCTGCCGACTTCGGCCAGAGTTCCTACTATGATACGTACCATATTATACAAAAAACCGTTTCCCGTCACATATATAGCAATTTCACTGCCATTCTTTACGATCTGAATATCATCCACTGTTCTGACATGTGACAAAGCTGTTGAACCGCTGGCACAAAAACTGCTGAAATCATGTTCTCCGAGCAAATATTTCGCTCCTTGACTCATCCGGTCTATATCCATATCGTAGCTGACATGCCAACTGTATCTGATCTTTAACGGGTCAGGCATTACCTCATTGTCTATAACATATCTGTAAGTCTTTTTGGTCTTGCATTTTCTCGGATGAAAACCGTCGGAGACCTGCACGGATCTTCTTATAACTATATCACCGGGCAAAAAGCTGTTTAATGCAAATGCATATTTTTCGGGTAAGATATTCATGTTGCTGTCAAAAACCGCAAGATTGCAGAGTCCGTGGACTCCGGTATCGGTTCTGCTTGCCCCTATGACTTCTATATTTTCTCCCGTAAGTCTTTTTAAGGCTTTATTTATCTCTCCTTCAATGGTGCTAACACCATCCTGTGCCTGCCATCCGTGGTAAGCCGTTCCGTCATATGCAACTTCCAAAAGAATCCTTTTTGTTTCCATCAGGCTACCACCAGATCTTTCTTCCAAAGACGATACACATTACAAGTGTCAGGATCATAACAAGATAAGCAATGTAATCCCGTTTTTCATAATGTAACGGTTTCATTCTGGTCCTGCCGACATCACCTCTGTAACATCTGGCTTCCATCGCCATAGCCAGATCTCCCGCTCTTCTGAATGCGGAGATAATTAGAGGTACAAGAAGCGGTATCAAAGCCTTGGCGCGTTTGAATATATTTCCCGAATCAAAATCTGCACCCCTGGCCATCTGCGCCTTCATGATCTTATCTGTTTCTTCGATAAGAATAGGAATGAATCTGAGTGCTATGCTCATCATCATCGCTATTTCATGTACAGGTACCCTTATCTTCTTCAACGGTCCCAAAAGCTTCTCTAAGCCGTCTGTAAGGCTGTTTGGCGTTGTAGTAAGCGTCATTATACCTGAACCCAATATCAAAAAAGTCAGTCTCAATGCCATCTTTACAGCATTCTCCAGACCTTCTTTCGTAATATTGATCTTCCAAAAGCTCCACATCACTTCTCCCGGTGTCATTAAAAGATTAAAAACAACAGTAATGAGAAGCAGTAAGAGTATGGCCTTCATACCCCTGACCATATATTTAAAAGGAACTTTCGAAAGCTTTATACACATGACAAGAAATGCTGCAGCTATAGCATAGCCCAACACGTTCTTAGCCATAAATATGGTAACAATAAAAAAGAATGTTCCCGAAATCTTTGTTCTGGGATCGAGCCTGTGTATCAGCGAATCGGTCTGATAATACTGTCCCAGTGTTATATCTCTAAGCATACCGACTCCTATCTGTTCTTAATACGCAAGATCTCTGTAACCGCTTCGGGTAGGGTAGAGATATCCGTAGATACATCATATCCGGCCTCGGAAAGTGCATGCATTACATACGTGACCTGAGGTATTGCCAGGCCCATCTGCTCAAGCTCATTTACATGTTTAAACACGTTTTTCGGAGTATCATCAAAGATCAGCTCACCTTTATTCATCACCAGTATCCTCTGAGCATAATTGGCTACATCATCCATACTGTGAGAGACGAGAACAATAGTTATCTTTTCTTCGTCATGAAGCTTTTTGATCAACTCCAATATCTCATCACGCCCTTTGGGATCAAGACCTGCTGTAGGCTCATCCAAAACAAGCACTCTTGGCTTCATGGCCAGTACGCCCGCTATCGCAACTCTTCGTTTCTGACCACCGGACATATCAAACGGCGACTGATAGAACAGTTCTTCTTTCATGCCAACCAGTTTTAAAGCCTGAAAAGCCCTCAATTCGACTTCTTTCTTTTCCAGCCCAAGGTTCTTCGGCCCAAAACAAACGTCTTCAAAAACAGTGGCTTCAAACAACTGATGTTCAGGATATTGAAATACCAGTCCTACATTGCTTCTTAATTCTTTGAGCGAATACTCTTTATCAGAAATATCTTTACCATCAAAGTATACTTCACCCGATGTTGGGAGCATGAGGCCGTTCATATGTTGAACAAGAGTGGATTTGCCCGATCCGGTATGTCCGATAAGACCTACAAACTCACCGTCATCTATTTTAAATGAAACATCCTTTAATGCATCTGTCTTTAGTTGTGTATCCGTGTCATAACTATGACATACATGATTGAAAATGATCGACATATTCTTTATCTGCAATTATTGATAGCGTTAACCAGTTCCTTGGTCGTTAATATTCCGTCAGGGATGTTTAACCCCTTCTTTTTTAATTCATAAGCAAGTAATGTCACCTGCGGAACATCCAGCCTCAGTTCTTTCAGCTTCTCTACCTGAGAAAATACTTCTCTTGGTGTTCCCTGCATAACAACTTTACCCGAATCCATAACCAGTACCCTGTCGGCAAATATTACTTCTTCCATATAGTGAGTAATAAGAATGACTGTCATCTTCTCCACATCATTTAACGCTCTGGCCGCTCTGATGACTTCATACCTTCCCGAAGGATCCAACATGGCTGTCGGTTCATCTAAAACAATACACTTAGGATGCATCGCGATGACGCCGGCTATAGATACTCTCTGCTTCTGACCGCCCGACAGTTTATTCGGAGAATGCTTTCTATACTCCCACATCCCTACAGTTTTCAGGCTCTCCTCAACTCTGCTCCAGATCTCATTTGTGGGAACTCCAAGATTTTCGGGACCGAATCCTACATCTTCTTCCACAACCTGACCTATGATCTGGTTATCGGGATTCTGAAATACCATACCTGCAGTTTGTCTGATATCCCATACCTTTTTCTCTTCCCTGGTATTCATGCCATCAACCCAGACAGAGCCCTCCGTAGGATACAATATGGCATTTATATGCTTGGCAAGCGTAGATTTTCCTGAGCCGTTATGCCCCAAAATGGCAATAAACTGTCCCTGTTGTATATCCAGGTCCACTTCATCGACAGCTCTGGTAATGCCTTCCACATTACCCTCTTCATCACGCCTGATATATTCAAATGTCAATTTTTCGGATTTTATCAAACTCATAAAAGTATTATATTATGAAAAAGCTCCTCTTTAAAAGAGGAGCTTTCAACAAATTCAGATTTATACAAGTTCAAGAACAACTTCCATTGCTCCGTCGCCCTTACGCTGTCCGATCTTAACGATACGTGTGTAACCACCGTTTCTTGAAGCGTACTTGGGAGCGATCTCATCAAATACCTTAGCAACCATATCTACCTGCTTTGTTCCACGCTTCTTGCCTGAATTCTCGGTAGGAACTTCTGTTACAGGTACAAGAGTCTTAAGCATCTGTCTGCGAGCATGAAGTCTGCTGGGAAGATCCTTTTTGATCTCTTTTTCAACTTCATCATAAACAGTAACCTTCTTACCGTCTACAACCTCTTTAACTCTTTTTCCGTCTTTGTCTTTACGAGCTACTTTAGCAGTAACCTTAACCATCTCAAAGTTATCTTTTTCCTTGATACCAAGAGCAATGATTCCCTCTGCGATCTTCTTTACTTCCTTAGCCTTAGCTTCGGTAGTAACGATCTTGCCTCTGTAAAGAAGTGCTGTAACCTGATTCTTTAACAATGCTCTTCTCTGATCTGATGTTCTGCCTAATTTTCTGTACTTTGCCATTTTTACTCTCCTTTATCTTCTCAGTAATGCTCTTCGGACTTACTAACTGAGTCATGGTTATTGAGATGCGGATATATACACGTCGGTTTTATAATATCCGTAATCAAGTTTATATTACTCTTCTGCCTGATTGAGCTGAAGATCAAGCTCCTTAAGTTTTGCAAGTACTTCCTCGAGTGATTTACGTCCAAGGTTACGAACCTTCATCATCTCATCGGGAGTCTTATTGGTAAGTTCCTTAACGGTATTGATACCTGCTCTCTTCAGACAGTTATATGAACGAACCGAAAGTTCAAGTTCATCGATACTCATATCAAGTATAACATCTTTTTTGTCATCTTCCTTAGTGCTCATAACTTCTGCTCTCTGAGCATTTTCAGAAAGATCCACAAAGAGACTGAGATGCTCGCTGAGTACCTTTGCAGCCAGGCTTACAGCTTCATCCGGAACAAGACTTCCGTTCGTGTATACATCGATCGTAAGCTTGTCATAGTCGGTAACCTGACCTACACGGGTGTTCTGAACTGTCACATTGACACGCTCAACCGGTGTGTAGATAGAATCGATGGGAATGATACCTATAGGAAGATCCTCATTCTTATTCTTATCTGCACTTACATAGCCTCTGCCCTTTGTGATGGTAAGCTCCATGTAAAGCTTTCCGCCTGAAAGGGTTGCGATAACCTGATTGGGGTTCATGATCTCGATATCGGGATCACACTGAATATCTGATGCTCTTACAACTCCTTCGCCCTCAAAATCAATATATGCTGTCTTGGGTTCACCGGAATCGTTATTATTCTTGATCGCAAGGCTCTTGATGTTCATGATGATCTCAGTAACATCTTCCTTAACACCTTCGATAGAACTGAATTCGTGAAGAACTCCTTCTATCTTTACCTGGCTTACAGCTGCGCCCGGAAGTGAAGAAAGCATGATTCTTCTAAGAGAATTACCAAGTGTGATACCATAACCTCTCTCAAGGGGTTCAACCACAAATCTGCCATACTTCTTATCTTCAGAAATCTCCGCAACTTCGATATTTGGTCTTTCAAAATCAAACACTGTAACACCCTCCTATTTACAATTAAATGAAATGATCCGTGCTTATTATTTAGAGTACAACTCGACGATAAGCATTTCGTCTACAGGAACATCGATCATTTCTCTTGAAGGTAAGTTCTTAATTGTACCCTTAAGAGCTTCAATGTCAGATTCCATCCATTCAGGTACAAGGCGTGCGCCTGTTGTCTCAACTATATCCTTGTAACGCTGCATAGATTTAGCTTTTTCTTTGATCTCTATAACATCGCCGGCCTTTATAAGGTATGAAGGAATGTTTACACACTTTCCGTTAACAAGAACATGCTTGTGATCTACGATCTGTCTTGCTTCACGACGAGTACGAGCGAATCCCATACGGAAAACAACACTGTCAAGTCTTCTCTCAAGAAGTACCATGAGGTTTTCACCGGTCATTCCCTTCATTCTGTCAGCCTTGGCATAGTAATTTCTGAAAGGCTTCTCAAGAACGCCGTATATAAATTTAGCTTTCTGCTTCTCACGTAACTGAAGCGCATACTCACTCTTCTTCTTACCTGCGTTTGCTCTGGTTCTGTTTGATTTTTTGTCATATCCCAAGAATGTAGGATCAAGATCAAGTGACCTGCATCTCTTAAGGACAGGTGTACGATTTACTGCCATTATTTTTCTCCTTTAAATATTGTTTACAACTAAATAGCCTTCGTCCAACTTATTGTTTACCCAAAATTATACACGACGACGCTTGGGCGGGCGACATCCGTTATGAGGAACAGGTGTAACGTCTTTGATGCTTATTACGTTAAGGCCTGCTGCCTGGAGTGCTCTGATAGCTGCTTCACGTCCTGAACCCGGTCCCTTAACGAATACATCAACAGTCTTAAGGCCATGCACAAGTGCTGCCTTTGTAGCAGTTTCTGCTGCCATCTGTGCTGCATAGGGAGTAGATTTCTTTGAACCTCTAAATCCAAGACCACCGGCACTTGCCCAGCTTAAAGCATTACCTTCGGCATCTGTAAGTGTAACGATAGTGTTATTGAAAGATGCCTGGATATGTGCCTGTCCATGTTCAACGTTTTTTCTAACGCGCTTCTTTGTTGTTTTCT
>CACZSE010000112.1 GCA_902783735.1 uncultured Lachnospiraceae bacterium | reverse complement strand
TCCCTCGTATTTTATCTGCGGGATCCCCTTAAAAATTTCATCCATACATACCCCTTTCAGCAATATACATTGCGCTTTAATATGATTGTGGTTAGCCTCGACTAACTTCAGACAAAAATATCACAATGTTTAACTGTTGTCAAGACACTATTCCAATGAGCGTATATCTATTATGTTGTCTCCGCACTTGATACCGTTTCTTATCAGAAAGTCCTCAAAACCCTTGATATGTTCCGGCTGTCGAATTATCTCCGGCGTGTGTGCATCACATCCTATTACAAATTTCGGATGGTACTCTGCAGCCATCCTGAAGAATCTGTCACATGGATACCAGCGATGATCCACAAAGCCGTATACATTTATCTCAAGAGGTATGTTAAGATCTACAGCCGCACGAACAAGTCTGCTCATGTGCAGTCTGTAAATATCATCATCCCCCGTGAAATTGATCAGATCCGGATGTGCCAGATAGGTAAAAAGGCCGGTATTCATTCCTTCAATCGTAAAATCCACATAGGCTTTAAGACGTTCCTCGCTGTCCGTTAAAGAACCGGAATAAAAACCGTCCACCTCATCTTCTACATAATGCTGACCCTGAATGATATAGTCCAAAGGATATTTTTTCAGTTCCTTTATCAGTGTCTCAAAATACTTTTCTGTATATTCTACCTCATAACCTATCAGGATCTGTATTTCATCCTTATATTCATCCCTAAGTTTTACAAGAGTATCGGTGTAATCATACAGTTCGGACATATCCATTCTGATACCCGATCTAAACCCTTCAGGATATGGCTGCGGTGTATGATCCGAAAAACCCAATATTTTAAATCCTTCCGATATTGCAGCTTCTATATATTCACGCTCCGTACCGTAAGCATGCTTGCATCGTATCGTATGAGTGTGGTAATTCGCAGCCAGCATTGTTTATATACCTTTCTTAAAATACTTTTTTGCAGCCTCACTTTTTGGCTACTATCGTAATCCAGGGCTTGCTTTTATGATGATCCGATCTGATCTTTGAGAATCCGGCATTTTCTAATGTCGACTCTATTTCTTTTATAGTATAACACTTCATCCCGTAAATTATCTTCACAAATTTAACCCCATTATTTATTTCCTCCCGACCAGTAATGTCGATCCGGAAAGACCCATCCAGCATGCTTCAATCCCGGTCATAAACATACCATTTGTTGTATCTATAAGTCGAACATCTTCGTATCCCATGTCTTTAAGCTTCTTCACAAACTCATTCATATCACCGTATTTATATTTGTACATGATGTCATGTATAGCAAATGTTCCCCCCTTTTTTAAGGTTCTGAGGGTTTCGAGCAGGATCTCCTGTCTGTCTTTGCCGGGAATATTATGATACACGTAATTACCGGTCACAGCATCGAAGGTCTCATCTTCAAACGGAAGCTTACTCTTAAATCTGTTTTAAAGTGCTGATATGTCCTACTTCTTTTTGCCCTGATTGGCTACCGCATCCATTTTTGCCTTAAGTGCTTCCTGATCACCCAGATAGTAATGCTTTAACACCTTCATATTGTCATCAAATTCATATACCAACGGCACGGCTGTCGGGATATTCACACCTACGATCTCATCATTTGACATGTTATCAAGATATTTGACCAATGCTCTTAATGAATTTCCGTGAGCAGCAATAACAACCCGTTTGCCAAGCATCATTTCTTTTTTTATAGTATCCTCGAAGTAGGGAACAACTCTTTCTATTGTTGTTTCAAGACTTTCATTCTTCGGAAGAAGACTTTTGTCTACTTCTCTGTACATCTGCTGTCTTAAAGCACTTCTTTCATCATCATCCGGAAGCTCCGGCGGTTTTACATCAAACGATCTTCTCCAGATCTTTACCTGATCCTCCCCGTATTTATCTGCAGTTTCCGACTTGTTGAGACCCTGGAGCGCTCCATAATGTCGTTCATTTAACTTCCACGACTTTATAACCGGAAGCCATGCTCTGTCCATAACATCCAGAGTGATGTTCAGTGTATGTATTGCTCTTTTCAGATATGATGTATAACATATATCAAAATCATATCCCTCTTCTTTCAGTATCTGACCGGCAAGTTTTGCTTCTTCCCTGCCCTTTTCACTCAGATCAACATCCATCCATCCCGTAAACAGATTTAGTTTGTTCCATTCACTTTCTCCATGTCTTAACAGAACCAGTTTTTTCATATTTTTCTCCCTTCTATTGTTTGCTGTATGAAATAAATGTGTAGCCGGCTGATGAGGTTATTCTTCTGAGGTCCTCCTCTGTTTCCTCGTGCTTTGAGAGTAGTATGACCTCTTTCTTTTCTACATTTGCCGATGCCCATCTTTCACCTGTTTTATTAAATGCATTTTCAATATGACGGGCGCAGTTGGAACAATGCATCCCCTCAACCGATAATATATATTTAAATTGATAATGATCCTTGTTTTTGTCTTCAACCTTTACTTTTTTCTCCCCGGCATTTTTAGTACCGCAGCAGGATGATCCGAATCGGATCCGGTCTACAATACCGTACACAGCAAAACTTATTATCAGTATCAGGATCATTACAGTGATGATATTAGCCATTTATGCTCCTTTTTATAGTTAACGTTTTTCGGTTAGCGTTAACTAACCTCTTATCAAAATCTTCGCCTGTCCCTTTTATGAGACAGGCGTCAGTATTCCGATTCTCTTAATTCCTGTTGTTTACCGCCAAACATAATATACCACCTTTATCTTTTCTGTCAAGAAAAAGAAATCAATACCTGCGGTATAAAACTTACTGTATCGCTTGCGATCATGCTTATCTGCGAAAGCTTTTCTCCTGCCATTTCTCCGGCTCTTCCGGCTATGTGTGCTCCGGTCACGGTTGCCAGCAATGTATCCTCAACATATGAACAAACCGCCGAAAGCACTCCCGACAGCACATCTCCGCTGCCTGCTGTAGCCATGCCGGCGCATCCGGCATCAGTTATGTAAACCGTTTCACCATCAGTTACTATAGTGGACGGTCCTTTAAGAAGCAGTATGCATTCAAATTCTTTTGCATATTTCTTTGCTTCTCCTATCGGATCGTTCAGTATCTCTTTAATACTAAGTCCCGTCAATCTTGAAAATTCTTTCATATGCGGTGTAAGTATCAATTTACTCTTGGTATTTCTTATCTTTTCCGGTTCGATACGCGACAGGATCGTCAGGCCATCGGCATCTACTATAAGTTTTCCGTCATATGAATCCAGCAAATGCAAAAGTAACAGTTCCGTCTCCTCCGTCACTCCTATACCCATTCCGAACGCTACCGTCTTAACATTTGAAACCAGTTCATCTGTCTTTTTTTCATCAAAAATTATCTCGCCGTCATTATCGGGCATCGGAAATATCGTGCTTTCCAGAACGTTTGTGGCGACGGTTTCGTAAAGTGAGTCGGCTACTGCGAGTTTTACGACTCCGGCTCCGCTTCTCATAGCCGCATTCCCCATGTATGCGAGCCTAATGGCGCCACTGTATCTTTTTGAACCACCTATAAGGGCCACATATCCGTAAGCAGATTTGTTAGAATAATTCGCTCTTACTCCGAGTGCATCCTTCATGTCACAGTCTTCAATAAGTCTGTAGGGGGATTCAAGAGGTTTTATTCCTATATCACAGTTTATTCTTTTTGCCATCACATCCTTGGCCATGTTTAAAAAATGCCCCGGTTTATATCCTCCTATCGAAACAGTTATATCCGATCTCACACAGAGGTCACACATGCCGTTATCCCCGCCAAGGCCACTGTTTATATCGGCGGATACGATATAAGCTTTCGATGCATTTATCGCTTCTATCACATCGGCTGCATCCTCCCGAAGCTTTCCCGAAAACCCTGTACCCAAAATACAATCTACGATCATTCTGTATCTGTTCAGATTGAGATCATCGTTCCATACGATAATATTCACTCCCTTTGATACGCACATATCGTAGTAATACTTTGCATCGGACGTGAATCTTTCTTTGATGATAATGATATCGCAATCAATCTTTTCGTCGAAAAAAATCGATGCCAGGGCATACCCATCCCCGGCATTGTTTCCGCTTCCGCATACGATCCCCACGGGTCCTTTCCATGACACATTTTCAAATATGCCACGTGCGGCCCTCATCATAAGTTCCGTTCCAAAAGTCCCCTGACTGATGGTATATGCATCACTTTTTCTCATGTTTTCTACTGACAATACATCTTTCATTTTTTTACCGTATATGTAATATCAATATCTCTTTTTTGTATTTTCGCATTCAGTCAAAAGCTGAATATAGTTTTCATATCGTATACTGCTTATAAGGCCGTTCTTAAATGCTTCTTTTACTCCGCAAACCGGTTCATCCCGATGTATGCAATTGTCAAATCTGCATCCGTTCTCATATTTTCCAAACTCCGGATAATAGTCTTTTAATTCTTCTTTTTCAATATCAAACAAAGATAGTGATGAGAATCCCGGGGTGTCTACTATGTATGAATCCTTGCCCAATGCGATGAGTTCACTGTGCCTGGTCGTATGCTTTCCCCTGTCGATCTTTAAAGATATCTCACCTGTCTCAACTACTTTTTCCGACTGCAGGAGATTTATGATGGTTGACTTGCCAACTCCGCTCGGTCCGGCAACCGTAGTAGTCTTTCCCTTCAATAGTTTTTCAAGTTCCTCTATCCCCATATTCTTTTTTGCGGATGTAAAGACCAGTTTGTGTTCACAATCACCATAGGCAGTTTTGATCTGCTCCAACCTGTCTTCGTCAGCCAGATCCGTTTTATTAAAAGCAATGATACAATCTATATCATGCTGTCTCATAAGTATCAAAAACCTGTCTAAAAGGTTATAATTCGGTTCCGGCTTCACAGATGCAAATATGACTAATGCCTGATCGACATTAGCCACATTTGGACGTATAATACTATTTTTACGTTCCAAAAGATTTATAATGTTACCGGTTTTCTTTTCTTCGTCTACGATCTGTATCTCACAATCGTCTCCTACCAACGGTTTAACATTATCTTTTCGAAACGAGCCTTTAGCCTTACACTCATATATGTGTTCACCTGTGTGAACATAATAGAATCCTGCGATCCCTTTAATTATCTTTCCCTGCATTTACCTGCTATTCCTCTGAGAATTTAACGGATCTGCGAACAGTACGTTCCTCCGTTGTTGCCTCAGATGTTGTGATGTTTCCGTCTTCATCGGTTGTTGTTGTTCCGGGAATGGTAACATTGTAAATTATGGTTATGACACCTTCTCCGCTTCCCGTGATACCGGTTATATTCATGGATACGGGGAACGATGTTACACTTTCTCTCTTGAGCTCTATTCCTTCAATGGTAGACAGTATGACTGTAGCTTCACTGCCCGGTGTATATTCACTGTCCTCACTTCCCGGGCTCTCAATATTACCTACATAATAATATACTTTTTCACCGGTACCTACACTGATCCTAAGATCCACTTTAGTCCCGCTCTCTACAGTCACATCAGCCGCATAAGACTGATAACAGACCTTATCTATCAGATTTGTATTCGGATCGGTCGCTTCAGTCACAGTACCGACCTGAAGTCCGTGCTCTACCAAAACTGCTGTGGCATCCATCTCGCTCATGCCTATAACGCTCGGGACTTTCACCTGGACGATCTCCGCACCCGTGCTGACAGCCAATACTATTGTATCGTCACTGGCAGCCTTTTCGCCCGCAGCCGGGGTCTGTTCCGCAACATTTCCTTTATCGACGGTAGTCGATGAGATCTGCACCTTTTCTATCTGTTTAAAGCCCTTTTTATTCAGAGTAGCCACCGCCTCTGCATATGAGAGGTTTATGACATTCGGTACCTCAATCTTTCCGTCGTTTTCATCGTCCGTATTATCCACGGCAGGTTCCTCGGTTATAACGGGAAGATCATCGATCTTATCGGTAATATCGGTATCCGTTGTCCCAAATTCAAAAAGTCCGAAATGTCTTCCGACAAAGAAGATAACAAGGATTCCTATGACCAAAGCAGCAATGATGGCAAGAACGGTAGTAAGCTTCTCCATAAACTCGTCCTGTTCTTCAGGCTCCTGCTGCAGCTGTCTTGCTCTCTTTTTATCTACTTTAACATTTTCGGGACGTCTCTTCTTTTGCTGAGGCGGTTTCTGTGCACCTCTTGTCTTTGCAGCCGAAGCACTTCTTGCATTTTTGACCTGTTTTTGATTCTTCTTGGAACCTTTCTTCTGCCTTTTTACAGGTTTTTCATCAGACGGTTCCGTAGTACGCATTCGTATGTCATCAACTGCGATACGTTCGGTCTTACTCTTAATCTGACGCATCTCTGCCTGAGAGACCATCCTTGTAGGAGAATCTTCGTCGGGATCTGCTATCTTTACAAAGTCCTCATCCGGTTTCATAAGAGATCTTTTCAGATCGGTTATGAGTTCTCCCATGCTCTGATATCTTCTGTCAGGGCTCTTCTGTGTACACTTAAATACTATCTGTTCTACACTTATCGGTATCTCAGCCACATATTCTCTCGGTGAGGGCATGGGCTCCTGAATGTGCTTTATCGCTATTGCTACGGTAGTCTCTCCATTGAAAGGTACTCTTCCCGTAAGCATCTCAAACATCGTAATACCGAGGCTGTAGATATCGCTCTTTTCATCGGAAAATCCGCCTCTTGCCTGCTCAGGAGAAGTATAATGCACCGAGCCCATAACATTGCTGGTAATGGTATTTGAACTTACAGCCTTTGCTATACCAAAGTCGGTAACCTTTACCTTTCCTTCCTTGGATATCATTATATTCTGAGGTTTGATATCTCTGTGAATAATATGATTGTTGTGAGCTGCTTCGATACCCATGGAAACCTGTATGGCTATACTGATGGTCTCCTTTATGGAAAGACGGGCCTTCTTTTCTATATACTTTTTCAGAGTTATACCCTCTACAAGTTCCATTACAATGTAGTGAGTACCGCCCTCTTCTCCAACGTCGTATACATTTACGATATTCGGATGCATCATTCCGGCAGCTGCCTGAGCTTCAGTCCTGAATTTGGAGACAAAATTAGCGTTCTCGGCAAATTCCTGCTTAAGGACCTTAACTGCAACAAAACGATTGAGCTTACCGTCTTTTGCTTTATATACATCCGACATTCCGCCGGTTCCTATCTTTTCAAGGATCTCATAACGATCCCCGAGTGTCATTCCGATCTTAATCATCTGTTATCCTCATCCGCAAATGGCTCGACAAGAACAACAGCTATGTTATCCTTACCTCCATTGTTGTTGGCGGCTTTTACCAAACTCTCGGCCTTCTCAACAATATCTCTCTGCCCCTGCATGATCATGCGTATCTCTTCGTCCTCAATCATGTTGCTGAGTCCGTCGGAGCACATAAGAATCGTGTCGCCTTTATTGAGTCGAACTTCAAAAAAATCAACATCAACATCATCAAGCGCACCTATAGCCCTTGTGATGATGTTTTTATCAGGATGATTTCTGGCCATCTCTCTCTTGAGTCCGCCCATCCTTACCATCTCTTCCACTAAAGAATGATCTCTTGTTATCTGTCGTATTTCTCTGTTATTGATGATGTAGAGCCTGCTGTCACCGACATTTGCAACGCACAGTTTATCGTCTTCTATGGTAGCTGCCACTACGGTAGTACCCATGCCGCTCAATTCTGTCTCTTCCTCAGATTTCTTTCTTATGAGCTCATTGGCTCTCTTTATTGCTTTTTCGAGAACAAAGACAGTTGATTCATCATCCGATCTGCTTATCTCATCCACTATTGTCTCTATAGTATATCTGGAAGCGTAGTCTCCCGCATTATGTCCTCCCATGCCGTCTGCTACCAAAAAAAGATTGGCAAGATGACCGACCGGTAACTCTGAAGTATAAACATAGTCCTGATTCAGTTTTCTTCGCTTTCCGATATCCGTGATTGAAAAAGTCTTAAGCATAATTTGATTCCGTATATAAATATAGACACAACAAAAGTAAGTTTACCGTGAATACTTATTACTCTTCGGTAAGCTTACGTCTTCTTAATTGTCCACAGGCCCCGTCTATATCCTGACCCATTTCCCTTCTTATAGTAACATTTATTCCATTTTTTTCAAGTTTATTTTTAAAAGCAAGGATCGCTTCCCGTGTTCCGCGCTTAAAATCCCTCTCATTTATGGGATTGACCGGAATAAGATTTACGTGAGCCGAAACTCTTTTTGCAAGTCCTGTTAATCCCGCCGCATCTTCCATGGTGTCATTTACTCCGGCAACCAAACTGTACTCGAAGCTTATCCGTCTTCCTGTCATTTCAAAGTAATAAGCACAGGCATCCATCAGTTCTTCTATGGAATATACCTTTGCGATAGGCATGAGCTCCTGACGTTTTTTATCGGTTGTTGCATGTAATGACAATGCCAAAGTGATCCCAAGCTTATGAGCAGCCAGTTCTTTTATCTTATCTGCAAGTCCGCAGGTTGAAACAGTTATATTTCTTGTACTGATATTCAAACCCGAAGAGTTTGTGATCAGTTCTATAAACCTTAGTAACGAATCGTAATTATCCAATGGTTCTCCCATGCCCATAACTACGATATTTGATATTCTTTCCCCCACATGATGTGATATGGCATATATCTGATCGAGCATTTCGGAAGGTTTTAAGCTCCTGACACAACCATCGAGCGTTGATGCACAGAATCTGCATCCCATACGACATCCTACCTGAGAGGATATACATACACTGTTACCGTGTTTATATCTCATGAAAACACTTTCAACAAGATTACCATCACATAATTCAAAGAGAAACTTTCTGGTTCCGTCCTCCTTTGATATCTGCTCCTTAACGATCTTTAAAGAAGTAAGATCATATTCCCTTGAAAGCTCGGCTCTCATATCAACCGGTATGTTTGTCATTTCATCAAATGACCTGACCAGTTTGACATGCATCCAGTCATATACCTGCGATGCTCTAAAGGGTTTATATCCTTTGTTTATAAACTCATTTTTCAGTTCTTCGGGTGTTAGCGACTTTATGTCAACCAATTCTTTTTAACCTCGCAATAAAGAAGCCGTCATGCTGATCATCCGGGAAGACAGTCTGCATCTTCTCTGTTTCAAACGGATAATGCTCTTCTATATATTTTACCTGTTCCTCATTTTCCGCTTTTCTCAGTGTGCAGGTAGAGTATATCAGATATCCTCCCGCTTTTACATATCGCCAAGATGCATCCAGTATGCTCTTTTGAAGCATGATGATCGAATCAAGGCTGTCCCTTGTAACGTTTTTCTTGATATCGGGTTTTTTCGATATTACTCCGAATCCCGAGCAAGGCACATCGGCTATGAGAATATCTGCGCTTTCAATTACGGTTTCATCCGTGATCGTAGCATCCCATATCTTAACGGTAACAGACTCTGCTTTAAGTCGCTTAATATTCTCCTCAATGAGTTCTACCTTATGCTGTGATACATCTCTTGCATCAACAATACCTCCTTTGCTTACCGCATGAAGGCATTTTCCTCCGGGAGCGGCACAGATATCGATAACTTTGCATCCCGGTGTGATGTTTGCGTTTTCGCATACAAGCATGGCCGATGCATCCATAACGGTATACAGACCGTTTTTAAAACACTCCAGCCTGCTTATATCTTCAGTGTTTATTAGTTCATACGCATATTCCGGCTCACCGACAGGGCGATATTCTATTCCGTTTCTGTCCCATTCATCAAATATTGTATCTATCTCACTCTTAAAGAGTTCTTCTCTGATCCTTACTGATACGTGTCTTGTTTTTAGGCTCTGTTCCAATATCTGTAAGGCTCTTTCTTCTCCGTAATCATCCGTAAGACTTTCTATGAGAAGATCGTTTGCAGCATATTTAACGGTAATGCTCACATCATCCATACAGTCAGCTTTTTGTGTCGAAATTTTTCTCAATACCGCATTGATAAACCCGGAAAGATTTGAAAACTTTCTTTTCTTGGCAAGCTTGACCGCTTCATTTATGACTGCACTGTCCGGAACCCGGTCCATATATAACAGCTGATACACGCTCATACGCATCAGACATCTTATAAAAGGTTTCATCTTGTTTACGGGAACGGAGGAATATTTATTGATAACATGATCCAATGTGATCTCCCTCTCGAGAGTTCCCTCAAAGAGTCTTTTTATAAAGGCCTTTTCATATTCATCTATATAATTATATTTGTCCAGTACTTTTTTTAACAGAATATGACTGAAAGCATTGTTTCTGTTAACATCAAGAAGCATTTCAAGTACTGTCTCTCTTGCATTGATCCTACTTTCCAAGTCTGTCACCTTCTGTCAATCTGTTACCGAGTAAAAACGCCGATACTTCCATACGCTTTTTACCTTCGATCTGAACTTCGGTTATCTCTAAAGCCTTTTGACCGCATGAAACGGTAAAACTGTCTTTATCAACACGAACTATCTTTCCGCAATCTGTCTTACCACAATCCGTGACTGCAGCCTTCCATATCTTAAGCTGCTTACCCGAAAGATAAGTATAAGCACTTGGCCAGGGATTTAATCCCCTGATATATCTTTCTATCTTAACTGCATCCTCCGACCAGTCTATAAGTCCCATCTCCTTAGTAAGCTTTTTACATTTTGTTGCCTTGCTCTCATCCTGAGCCGTGGGAGTGAGGCTTCCTTTTTCTATCTCATTTAAAGCCTCGACAATGCTTTGGGCTCCCAGTTGTGAAAGCCTGTCAAAAAGAGTACCGCCGGTCTCATCGGCAGCTATCTCATATTCTTTCTGCAAAAGTATATCACCTGTATCCACTCCGATATTCATCTGCTGTATTGTGATACCGGTAACCTTTTCACCGTCAAGAATGGCTTGCTGTATGGGTGAAGCGCCTCTGTACTTTGGCAATAAAGATGCGTGGATATTAATGCATCCGTATTTCGGAATATCAAGGATCTCCTGAGAAACTATCTGCCCGAATGCTGCCACCACATAAATATCCGCATCAAAACTCTTTAAGAACTCAACATTTTCTTCCATTCTTATCTTTTCGGGTTGAAATATTTTAAGTCCGTGTTCAAGGGCACAGGCCTTAACATCCGATATCTGGAGCTTATCGCTCCTTCCTTTTGGTTTATCAGGCTGAGTGACAACAAGTACTACCTCATGACCTGCCTTTAATACAGCCTCCAAAGCCGACCTGGCAAAATCCGGAGTGCCCATAAATATAACCTTCATATTGTTACTCCTCGGTATCCTCGTCAGAGGGTGCTTCCTCTCCGACATCTCTTAAATCACCGATCACCTTTTCGGTATAAAGGTGTCCGTCAAGATGCTCTATCTCATGCTGAAGTGCCCTTGCCAGAAGCTCTGTACCTTCTATTTCATGCCTTTCCATATTCTCATCGTAATACTCGACCTTCACATAGTTGGCTCTGGTAACGTCACCGCATTTGCCCGGAAGGCTCAAGCATCCTTCCGAACCTGTCTGCTCACCGCTCTTTTCCATTATTCTGGGATTTATAAGGAGAATGGGATCTTCGTACGTAACATCCACTACACATATCCTCTTTAAGATCCCAACCTGCGGAGCGGCAAGTCCGACTCCGTTGGCATCATACATTGTTTCAAACATGTCATCGATCAACTCAAGAGTTCTCGGCGTTACCTCTTTAACTTCCTTGCATTGTTTTTCCAAAACCGGATCTCCGAATAATCTTATATTTCTTATGGCCATTTTGTCCTCCATACAATTCTCAGACAGGATTCATGGGGTTCAGATCAAAAAACACCTGAAGATCTTTACCGGTGTTAAGTCCCTCTTCCAATCTGTCTTTACATTTTATCACTGCTTCTTTATCGTCACTTTTTATATAAAACAGAAATCTGTATGTATCACTTATCCTGCCTATGCCGGCCTTTGCGGGGCCTATGACTTCTACCTTTAATCCCAGCTTTTTTACATATTCTGCCATGTTTTCACATGTTTTATAAGCCAGTTCCTTATTTTTCGAAGTCGTAAGGACAGCCATAATGTCTTTTATGGGCGGATACCCTCCAAGATCCCTGTACATTATCTCTTCATTATAGAAAGCTTCATAATCCTGTGCTGCGGCATGAATTATGGCATAATGATCGGGCTGGTATGTCTGTATGATGGTCTCACCTTCCTTGTCGCTTCTTCCGGCCCTTCCGGAGGCCTGGGTTATGAGCTGAAAGGTCCTTTCTCCTGCCCTGTAATCATTTAATGCAAGAGACATATCTGCAGCTATGATACCTACCAGTGTCACATCCGCAAAATCATGCCCTTTAACTATCATCTGTGTTCCTATAAGAATGTTGGATTTCTTTTGGGAAAAATCATCCAATATCCTTTCCAGACTCCCTTTGTTTTTGGTCGTGTCAGCATCAAGTCTGGATACTCTTGCATCAGGAAAGAGTTTTTTTGTTTCAAGTTCTATCTGCTCAGTGCCTGCCTTAAATCCCAAAAGGTATTTGGATCCGCATTTCGGACAGAGTTTAGGCCTTATCTCTTCATATCCGCAATAATGACAAACAAGCTTTCCCGTTGACAAATGCTCCGAAAGTGAAACATCACAATGCGGGCATCGCATCACGACACCGCAGGATCTGCAGGAAACAAATCCCGCATAACCTCTTCGATTTAAAAAAAGCATAACCTGCTCGTCCTTATCGAGTCTGTCCCTGATAGCATCCTTAAGTCTGCGGCTGAAGATCGACTTATTTCCATCGTTTAATTCACGCCGCATATCTATAACTGTCGTTTTTGCCAGGTTTAAGCCGCTTGCGCGCTTGTCCATGATCCATAGTTTATACAGGCCGGTCTTGGCTTTGTAGTATGATTCCACCGATGGTGTGGCACTGCCAAGCACCAATGAAGCTCCATGAAGCTCAGCAAGCTTTTCAGCAACTTCTCTTGCATGATACTTGGGCATGCTCTCGGACTTATAGGTGTTTTCATGTTCTTCGTCTATGACGATCAGTCCAAGGTTTTGAAAAGGAGTGAACAACGCAGATCTGGGACCTATAATAACATCTATCTCTCCTCTTTTGGCCCTCTCGCACTGATCATACTTTTCTCCTGCCGACAGCGCTGAATTCAGTACCGATACCCTCTCTCCGAAATAATGATAAAAACGTTTCAGAGTCTGATATGTCAGAGCTATCTCGGGTATGAGAACGATCACCTGTTTTCCCCTTGCCACCACTTCTTTTATGAGGCTTATATAGGTTATTGTCTTTCCACTGCCCGTTATTCCGTGCAGCAGATACGTTTTCGAGATATTTTCATTCAGATCATGAACAAAATCATCAACTATACTCTTTTGAACATCATTTAAAACAATATCCTTTTCACGACTTTTAGAGCAAACAACAGGATTCCTGAAATAATTCTCTGATACAACTCTTATTAGTCCCATGCTCTGAAGACTTCTTATTGTCGCCGCGCTGACATTTAGTTTTCCGGTGACCAGATTATGATCAAGGACCGATTCCTCCAGTAATTCCTTCAAAAGTCGCATTTTCGCAAACTGTTTTTTCCTTACAGCCTGAGAATATGCATCTGTCAGCACTTCTTTATCCGCTATTGCTTCTATTGTCTTTTTTTCTTTCGGTTTATACGCTCTCTTAAGCGGCAATACGGTCCGAAGTGCAGCATTCATGGTAGATCCGTATCTGTTTTTGATATACGCTGCCAGTTCTATCAGTTTATTCTCAACCGCAGACTGTTCAACAACCACATCTGCTATGTCCTTTATGGTAACGCCTTCAATATCTGCCGATTCAGCCAGTTCAACGATATATCCGTTAATGATGCGGTCGGATTTTCCAAAAGGTATACTGACTTTACATCCCGGGTGGCATTTTGAGAAAAGCCGTTCAGGAATATGATAAGTAAAAGGATGGTCAAGACTTTCTATGCTAATATCTATGATTATCTTTGCATACATATCCTGCCTCCTTTTTGTTCTTTAATCTTCATATGGTAACACGCTTTAATATACCACAAACAAACAAAAACACCAAGGTATACCTTGGTGTTTTCGATTCTTATGAGGGGGAGATAGTGAACTCTCAACTATCTGTATTGTCAATATACCAAGAAAATATGTTCATTCTGTGTCTAAAATATAAAATTTCAGTTTATATTCTTTATCTGAAATCATTGATTATAAACTGTATGCTCCGTGAACCCTGATATTCGTTCACGGAAGGATAGTAAATGATATCCATTAATACATTTTGAACCGCCCCATCCTTTAATCTTTTTGCCGTTCCTTCTCCGTATTTGCTATCCATTCTTTCAAAAAACACATCTGTATTCCTGAAAAGTAAGAGTTCAACGCCCCGGCCCGACGGAGTCTTAGCCTTGAACCTGGCCATATCGTTGTTTTTGCCCATCATCTTACAAGACACAAACTCTATATCCTTTTGAGCAAATACCGGTTTTTCGTTTCCCGGACCCCATGGTTCCAAAAGTTCGAGCTGATCTATCAGTTCCATTGTCACATAGTCAAGCGGCATAGGAACATCAATAACTATTTTTTCCTCATAGTCAGCCTGTGTCAGCTTACAATTGTCATTGATCCGCGTGATAAACTCAGTCAGCCTGTCTTTTTGAAGCGAAAATCCCGCTGCCATGGCGTGACCTCCGTATTTATCGAATATATCTTTCACCTCAGTCATTGCCTCATAGATATGATAGGCAGGTATACTTCTCGCAGAACCTTTAAGCCCCTCTTCTGCATCCGATACTATAAATACAGGTTTGGAATATTTTTCCCTTATTCTTCCCGCTACTATGCCGGCCAGACTCTCATGCAATCCGGGTACATATATGACCATTACCTTATCTTCATCAATATGTTCTTTTTTAATTATTTCGAGTGCCATTGCCGTCCCCTGTTCGGTCAGAGTCTTTCTGCTCTCATTCAACTGTTTCAAACGGTCTGCCAGGAGTATGGCATCTTCTATGGTCTTACTCTGCAAAAGCTGTAAAGACAGATCTGCACTGTCAAGTCTTCCGGTAGCATTTATACATGGTCCCAAAACAAACCCGATACTGTGAGAAGAGATGTTCTTTCCCTCCAGTCCACATACTTTTACAAGAGCTCTCATTCCTATGTTCCTGCTCCTCTTAAGACTCTCAAGAGTATTTTTAACATATACTCTGTTTTCGTCTCTGAGCTCCATTACGTCACATACGGTCGCAAATCCGGCAAGCTCTCTTAATTCATCAAGTTTTTCTTCATCTTCTCCCAAAGCATCAAATAATGCTTCCATAACTTTTAATGCAACCACCGCACCGCATATATTCTTATAAGGATATGAGCAATCCTCCTGCTTGGGATCTACCACAGCCGGTGCGTTCGGCAGAACATAACGCTTAACACCTTCCGAAATATCAAACGGGATCTCGTGATGATCCGTTATGATACATGTAATACCATATTCCAACGCATGATCACAGGCTTCCCGTGCAGCTATACCGTTATCGCATGTGATGATAGTATCGATCCCTTCATTTGCCGCGTCGTCTATAAGCGAATCATTTATACCGTAGCCGTCCTTAATCCTATGGGGGATTACCGTATCTACCGATGCTCCGCATACTGTAAGCCCCCTCCAGAGAATATAGGTTGACATAATTCCGTCAACATCATAGTCACCTATGATCCTTATCTTTACTCCCTCATCGATCTTATCGAGCAATATATCTACAGCTCTGTCCACATCTTTGAGGGATTCGTAGCTGTGAATAAGATCGTTTTTTCCATAGAGAAATCTTCTCATCTGTTCTTCATCGATCAGATCTCTGTTTCTCATGATCCTTACTATCACCTGATCAACACCAAGACTCTCTCCTATATGCTTAAAATCACATTTTTTCCCGGATACCATCCACTGTGACATAATATCTCCCATATTTATCTTTAACTAAAAAAGATGAGCTTAACGCTCATCCTTTTTAGTTGTATTTCTATTTAGACTCTTTCTTTGCCTCTTTCTTAACTATCTTGGTCCTGAATATGTACCAAAGAGCACCTGTCAGACATACAGATGAATATGTACCTACGAGGATACCAACCATCAAAGGAAGTGCAAACTCTTTGATGCTGGTCACACCGAATACATACAGAGCCGCAACCATAACGAAGGTGGTAAACGAAGTAAATATACTTCTTGATAATGTCTGGTTGATACATCTGTTTACAAGATCACTCAGAGCTTCTTTCTTGCTCATTATAGCAAGGTTTTCTCTTATTCTGTCAAAAATAACTATCGTCGCATTTATAGAGTAACCTACTATGGTAAGCATACATGCGATAAATGTTGAGCCGACACTGATCCTTGCTGCTGCATAGAAAGCCAGAACAACGAGAACGTCGTGGCAAAGCGCAAGTACCGAGCTGGCGGCAAATCTGATGTCTTTAAATCTGAACCAAATATAGATCAGCATGCAGATCGTAGCAACAATGACTGCTACAATGGCATCGCTCCTCATCTCATTTGAGATTGTTGAAGATATAGATTCGGCTGTTATCTTATCCGGATCCACACCGAAGTTATCAACGAGTGCTGTCTGCATTGCCTCTCTCTTGCTGACATCAAGTGTTGATGTCTTAAAGATGACCTCATTTGAACCCTGAACCTTCTGAGACTGAACAGCTCCGCCGCCAATAGCCTCCTCTATGACCGGAACAACTTTTCCGTCAATATCGGCCAAAGACATATCTTCATTGAAGGTAACATTTGTTGATGTACCACCCTTAAACTCGAGTGAATAATTAAGTATATCTCCTGTTTTGCTGCTGTTTACTCCCATGAATACAAACCCGGAAATAATACAGATCAGGGAAATGATCATAAATACGGCTTTCTTTGAAAGGAAATCTACACCCTTTCTCTCTTTTGCCTTACCGTAGAACTTTTCATCCTTAATACCTATAGCATAGAAAGCATTTAAGATCAGTTTACTGATAACAAGCGCTGTGAACATTGAGATCACAATACCCAGGCCAAGAGTCTGAGCGAATCCCTTGATAGAACCGGTACCCATTGCTCCGAGAACTATTGCAGCTATAAGTGTTGTGATATTTCCGTCTAAGATAGCTGACAAAGCCTTCTGGAAACCTATCTTTATAGATGAACTTACGGTCTTTCCGGTTGCGATCTCTTCTCTGATACGTGCAAATATGATAACGTTCGCATCTACCGCCATACCGATCGAAAGGATGATACCTGCGATACCGGGAAGGGTAAGTGTTACCTCAAATGCATTAAGCATTAAGATCATAAGACATACATATATCGCAAGAGCTATAACCGATGCAAGACCCGGTATGAAATATACGGCGATCATGAACACCGCTACGATACCAAAACCTATCGCTGCCGCATATAAGCTTGTTTTGATCGCCTCGGATCCGAGCTGAGCTCCTACAACGTTACTTCTTAATTCTTCAAGTTCGAGCTTAAGTCCACCGATACGAATGGTCGAAGCAAGTCTTTCTGCTTCTTCAAAAGTATTGCTTCCGGTTATGATAGCTCTTCCGTCGGTGATAGCTGCCTGTACTGCGGGAGCACTTACTATCTCACCATCATAAATGATATATATTACATCATGGTTTGCCACAGCTTTTGTCGTGGCATCCGCAAATGCTTTTGTACCTTCAGGAGTAAATGTCAGCTGTACAACAACCTCCTGATTGTTCATGTTATCCTTCTGATAACCTGCCTGTGCATTTGCAACATCAGTACCCGAAAGGATCTCATTTCCGTCCTTATCCGTAAAGAATAATGAACCCGGTTTTCCAAGCTCCTCAAGAACCGCATTGGCATCTGAAACGCCGGGGATCTCAATATTGATCCTGTCGCTGCCTTCCTGATAAACCTGAGCCTCCGTAGAAT
>CACZSE010000111.1 GCA_902783735.1 uncultured Lachnospiraceae bacterium | reverse complement strand
TATCTGAAATTTTCCGGGCAGTTGGTTGTGGTTGTTGATGTAGAAATTAAAAACCTTCCGGTTTATTAACATAGGAATAAAACATAGAATCACTTGTATCACATTCAAAAATGGAGCAATCCGAGCCATGGAAGGCGAGGAAGGCGTTCCTGTCAGGATGACAGATGAACGCCGTTTGCGCCATAGAAAAGAAACCGAAATATGTGATACTTAGTGATTCATGTTTTATGAGTTGTTAATAAACCGGAAGGTTTCTCATTTCCACCCCAACCCAAAACCCCGCCCCTCATAATATCTTGTGGCTTTCCGTTGCCATATCACCATATTTTGTGGTATCATGTATTTTGGTTTAGAATATAAAAGTAAAAGAATTAAGAAATCCGAGGTATTATGATGGCAAAGGCTGATGATTATAACGCGTCGAGCATAACCGTCCTTGAGGGACTTGAAGCGGTCAGAAAGAGACCGGGCATGTATATCGGCAGCGTATCAACCAAAGGATTGAATCACCTAATATATGAGATCGTCGACAACTCCGTTGATGAGCATCTTGCCGGTTTTTGCAGTGAGATAAGAGTAACGCTCGAAGAGGATGGTTCTGCGACCGTAGAGGACAACGGAAGAGGTATTCCGATTGAGATGCATGAAAAGGGCATGAGTGCCGAGCGTCTTGTATTTACAACTCTTCACGCCGGTGGAAAGTTTGACGATTCCGCATACAAAACAAGCGGTGGTCTTCATGGTGTAGGTTCTTCAGTTGTTAATGCTCTCTCAAAAAGGTTGACCGTAAGAGTCAAGAAAGGCGGTGGCATCTATGAGGATTCCTATGCATACGGAGTTCCCACACTTGAACTCGAGAACGGGCTCTTGCCTCAGATAGGCAAGACAAGGGAAACAGGCACATGCGTTAACTTCCTTCCCGATGAGACTATTTTCGATAAGACGTGGTTTAAGGAGGAGGATGTAAAAAGCCGCCTTCACGAGACGGCATATTTAAATCCTGAACTGACCATAATCTTTGAAGATAAAAGAAAAGCTTTAAAGGAATATGTTGAGTTTCATGAACCCGACGGACTGACCGGTTTCATAACCGATATGAACAGGACAAAAGAGACCGTGCATGATCCGATATATTTCAAAGGCGAATCTGAAGGCATTACGGTTGAATGTGCTTTTCAGTATGTCAATGAGTTTCATGAAAATGTTTTGGGCTTTTGTAACAATATTTACAATGCTGAAGGCGGTACACATCTGACGGGCTTTAAGACTCAGTTTACGACCGTCATGAATAACTACGCCAGAAGCATAGGCGTTCTTAAAGATAAGGATGCAAACTTCACCGGAGCCGATGTCAGAAACGGCATGACTGCGATCATATCCATAAAGCATCCCGATCCGCGTTTTGAAGGTCAGACCAAAACAAAACTTGACAATCAGGATGCGGCTAAAGTAGTAGCAAAGGTAACAGGAGAAGAGATAGTTCATTTCTTTGATCGTAATCTCGATACACTTAAGAATGTTTTGTCGTGTGCCGAAAAGGCTGCCAAGATACGAAAGACCGAAGAAAAAGCAAAGACCAACATGCTGTCTAAACCCAAATACAGTTTTGACAGTAACGGAAAGCTTGCAAACTGCGAGTCTAAGGATCCGAAAAAGTGTGAGATATTCATTGTCGAAGGTGATTCTGCCGGAGGAAGCGCAAAGACCGCAAGAGACAGAAATTTCCAGGCTATATTACCGATCAGAGGTAAGATCTTAAATGTTGAGAAAGCTTCGATAGACAAGGTATTGGCAAATGCCGAGATAAAGACCATGATCAATGCTTTCAACTGTGGTTTTTCCGAAGGCTACGGCAATGATTTTGATATCTCGAAGCTACGTTACGATAAGATCATTATCATGGCCGATGCCGATGTGGACGGAGCGCATATCTCGACACTGCTACTTACATTATTTTACAGGTTCATGCCTGAACTCATCTATGAAGGACACGTATATCTTGCCATGCCTCCGTTATATAAGGCAATGCCGGCAAAAGGCAGCGAAGAATACCTTTATGATGACAAGGCACTTGAAAAATACAGAAAAACTCATAAGGGTGCATTCACCTTACAGAGATATAAAGGATTGGGTGAGATGGACGCCGAGCAGCTCTGGGAGACAACGCTCGATCCTGCGAGAAGGAAACTTAAACTTGTTGAAATAGAGGATGCCCGCATGGCAAGTGATGTCACCGAGCTCCTTATGGGCAATGATGTTCCGCCGAGAAAAGCATTTATTTACGAACATGCCAATGACGCCGAACTGGATGTTTAACAAAATTTTATCTTTTAGGATATACCTATGAATACAAATAAAGATATCATAAAAACCGAATATTCCGAGGTGATGCAAAAATCATATATCGACTATGCGATGTCGGTCATAGTGGCCAGAGCTCTTCCCGATGTCAGAGACGGGCTTAAGCCGGTTCAGAGAAGAACTCTTTATGATATGCATGAGCTTGGGATCAAATATGACAAACCCTACAGAAAATCCGCACGTATAGTCGGTGATACGATGGGTAAATATCATCCTCACGGAGACTCTTCCATATATGACGCTTTGGTTGTCATGAGCCAGGATTTCAAAAAGGGCATAGCTCTTGTAGACGGACACGGAAACTTCGGCAATATCGAAGGTGACGGCGCTGCCGCAATGCGTTATACCGAAGCAAGGCTTCAAAAGATCACTCAAAACTGCCTTTTGGATGATCTGGATAAAGATGTTGTGGACTTTATTCCGAATTTCGATGAGACCGAAAAAGAGCCTTCGGTATTACCGGCAAAATTCCCGAATCTTTTGGTGAATGGTACTGAGGGTATCGCGGTTGGTATGGCAACGAGCATACCTCCTCATAACCTTTCCGAGATAATCTCGGCCATGAAAGCATATATGAAGGATGAGACTGTTTCGACATCACATCTCATGAGATATGTTCAGGGACC
>CACZSE010000110.1 GCA_902783735.1 uncultured Lachnospiraceae bacterium | reverse complement strand
TGGGAAAAGTAAAAGGCACGGAGGCAGGCGCCGGTAAATCCGAAAAGCCTGAAGATATATTAAAAAATACGGTCTTAAAAGGTAAAAAAGCCACCGTTGTACAGGTGACAAATGACTGCATTGCCGCCGGACTTGAGGCTCAGTATCTTTTAAATGACGTACTTATCCCGGCTATAAATGAGGTTGGTGAGCTTTTTGAAAAAGGAAAATATTTCCTTCCGCAGCTTATAGGCAGTGCAGAGACCATGAAGATGTCCATAGAAGTGCTGGAGCCTCTTTTGGGAGGCGATGCCGATAAGGATGACATGCCGGTCATAGTTATAGCGACCGTCGAAGGAGACATTCATGATATCGGAAAGAATCTTGTAGCACTCATGCTCAAAAACTACGGTTTCAATGTAATTGATCTCGGTAAGGACGTTCCGAAGGAAGTCATTGTTGAGGAGGCTCAAAAACATAATGCCGATATCATTGCTTTGTCCGCTCTTATGACTACGACTATGAAACAGATGGACAGTGTCAATCAGCTCGTGAAGGAAAAAGGACTGAAGGCCAAGGTTGTTATCGGAGGTGCCGTGACAAGCGAGCATTATGCTCAGGAGATAAATGTTGACGGATACAGCAAGGATGCTGCTGCCGCAGTTAAGCTGTGTCAGAAACTGTTGAATATGGTATCATAGCAAAGGGGTAAATGAACATGGAAGAAAAGAACAACGAAGTATTGGAACAGTTAAAAGAGATACGTGACCTTAACAAGAAAAGAGTCTTCTGGTCAAGGATCACAGCCGTACTCATGGCAGTATTTGTGATCTTAACAGCTACGGTCGTGCCGACACTCATTTCAACATTGAAGATCGCTTCGGATACAATGATCACGGCAAATGATACTCTTATTCAGGCTCAGTCTATCATGACCGATCTTACGACAACGGTTGAGATGATGGAAACAACCCTTGATTCCGTGACCAAACTGGTCAACGACAGCTCGAAGAGTATAGTGGAATCCTTTGATAATATCAATTCCATTGACTTCGAAGGTTTAAATCAGGCAATAGAAGATCTTGGAAATGTTGTTGAACCTCTAAGCAACTTCTTTAAAAAGTTTAAATGATCAAAGTACAAGTAGATTCTATACATGAACTCATTACTTGTGTATAATTGATAAATATGACAAAGTAGCTGTACTTTGAATCTTTATTTGGGAGAAATATTATGACAGGCGCAGATATAATGGTAAAATGCCTCGTTGAAGAGGGAGTTACGGAAATATTCGGATATCCGGGTGTTGCCATTGCACCTTTTTATGAGGCTGTCAGGGCAAACGGAAAGATCCATTCGACATTGGTAAGAACAGAACAGTCGGCGGCACATGCAGCCAGCGGCTATACACGTGTAAGAAAGGATATACCCGGAGTATGTGCGGTAACCAGCGGCCCCGGTGCCACAAATCTTATTACCGGCATAGCTACGGCATTTGCTGACACCATACCGCTTATATGCATAACGGGACAGGTAAAGAGTGAGCTCATGGGCGGCGATGTCTTCCAGGAAGCCGATATTACCGGTGCGTGTGAATCATTTGTTAAATATTCGTATCTTGTTCATGAACCTGAAGATATCCCCAGGATCATGAAGGAGGCTTTTCATGTTGCAAACACCGGAAGAAAGGGACCTGTTCTCATCGACGTTCCGATAGATATGCAACAGGCTGAAGTTAAGCGTTTTTCATATCCAGACGAAGTGAACATGCGTACCTACAAGCCTACTGTAAAGGGAAACATGGTACAGATAAATAAGGTCATTAAGGAACTTGAAAAAGCCAAGAGACCTTTGATCTATGCAGGTGGCGGAGTATTGCTTTCCGATGCCGGCGATAAATTGGAAGAATTTGCGACAAAGCACAACATTCCCGTAGTATCGACCATGATGGGAATAGGTGTATTGCCTACAAAGCATCCTTTATATTTCGGTATGGTAGGCAATAACGGAAAAGCCTATGCAAACAGAGCGGTTGCTGAATGTGATGTTATCATGGTCGTTGGCGCGAGAGTTGCCGACAGAGCGGTAAATCAGCCGGATCTTATAACCAAAGATAAAGTCATGATCCATATAGATGTGGATCCCGCCGAGATCGGTAAAAACGCGGGACCTTCCATTCCTCTTGTCGGTGATGCATATTATATCTTTGATGATCTTTTGGTTAAGGATTATGAAGCCGATTATTCCGAGTGGATCGCCTGCCTGAAAGAATATAAAGAACGTTTTGCCACTAAATTTGTTGAAAAAGACAACTATGTGGACGCTCCGATGTTTATTAAAAAGCTTACCTCTGCAATGAAAAAAGATGCGATATATGTTGCCGATGTGGGACAGAATCAGATGTGGTCCTGCGGATATGCGGAAGTAAATGACGGTCAGTTTTTAACCACGGGCGGTATGGGAACCATGGGATATTCAATACCCGCTGCGATGGGTGCAAAGATGGCGGCAAGAGATAAGCAGGTCGTAGCCGTATGCGGTGACGGTTCATTCCAGATGAGCATGTGTGAGCTGGCTACCATCAGACAAAACGATGTTCCGGTAAAGATCATTGTATTTAACAACGGATATCTCGGGCTTGTCCGTCAGTTCCAGCATTACAATTATGCAGATAACTATTCGGTTGTGGATCTTAGCGGTAATCCGGATCTTGAAAAACTTGCATCTGCATATGATATGCCTTTTATAAGAGTTACAAATATGAAAGAGGCGGACGCTGCGATCGAAAAGTTCTTAAAAAATGATGAAAGATTTCTTATGGAATGCATGATCGATCCCATGGCGGTTTGCTGATCAGGCTTTAAAGAGGTAATGACATGAAGAGAATTTATTCAGTTTTAGTTGAAAACAGATCCGGAGTATTATGCAAAGTTGCCGGTCTTTTCAGTCGAAGATGTTTCAATATAGACAGTCTTGCAGTTGGAGAGACGGACGATCCCGATGTATCCTGCATGACGATCGTCAGCAGCGGAGACCAGCGTACCATTGAGCAGATCGAAAAACAGCTCAACAAGAAGCTCGATGTTATTAAGGTAAAGACCTTCGACGAGCCTGCTGCCATAAGCAGAGAGCTTATGCTGGTTAAGGTTAAATACAATAAAAATACCAGAAGAGATATTATGGAAAACTGCGATATCATGGGTGCTTCCATAGTGGACATGAGCAAGACACACATGATAATACAGATGTGCGACACACCCGAGAGAACAGCGCTATTTATAAAGATGCTTACGGGAGTGAGCATAGTGGAGGTTGCAAGAAC
>CACZSE010000109.1 GCA_902783735.1 uncultured Lachnospiraceae bacterium | reverse complement strand
TTATGCCTTTCAGGTAAGAAGAGACTGGCATGATAACGGAGATTTTGACGTTGCGGTCGATAAAAATGACAAGGATGAGCCTATATCATTTACAGGCATTGACCACGTTCCAAATGTTTCCATACACGACACATACATATTCAAATTCTTTGACGGTAAGGACTGGATAGCGATCAACGATCTTGATGATGCAAAGATAAGCTGCAGTGAGGGTCAGCTTGGAAGAAAGCTCTTTGTTGCGCTTGAAGGAAAGACAATAAAAGAAGACGGCAATGAATATCAGGTCTTCGAATTTATACCCGATCCCTATGACAAGGTTACAGCGGACTACTGGCTGGCATATTCGCCGTCAGATATCGAGGATCAGTATAAATTATACTTCGATTTTGACATGCCGTTTTTCTATTTTTACAGTCAACCGCATGTATCATATCAATATATCATAGATGAATATCAATGTGATGTTAAGCAACTCGGAACTATCTATGTGCTCTTCGACGATTCTGTCGGTCCGCAAAAGTTAAAAGAACTGAGACTCAGGATCAACGGTGACATGATCACGGGAGATATCATAGCTAAGGATGGAGTTATTACACCCACGCAGGTTTCTGAGGAAGAATCATTCAGAAACAGAATGGTGGAAGTGATCCCCCTTACCGGTGAAGAGCCGAATACATTTATAGGTTTTCAGTTTATAATTTTGAATCCTTCGACGGATGCATATATAAATCTTGAAGGAAAGGTAGAAAAGACAGGGGATGAAGATGATAACTTCTATGCCGGAGTTCATATCTCTCCTGATATTGAGGGCTTTGTTTTCACTCATGATTATGACAGAGATGAAGACGGAAATATAACCCTTCGTGAAAATGCCCATTGGTCATCCGAGGAATACCAGACCCTTAAAAAGGACATGGAATTTATGATGGGCTACAGGTACATAAACGATAAGGGCGATGTGGTAGTTGATATCGTTGATGAACCTGCAGACAGATTTACGGTATATGCTGCATATGACAGTGAGGGTAAACCACTGTATGGTAAGTATTATAATGAGAATCTGGAAAAACTTGGGAAGGGTTTATACAGATTGCTTCCGTTTAACAGATTACTGACCATTAAGATCGCTCCCATCAGTAACGATCGTTTTGGTGAGATCACTGTTGATCAGGGCTTCCCTTCAACAGGGTTTTATGCTGAAGAAAATGAAAAAAGTGCATCGGATGAACATCTCTTAATGGGAAATGAATACACGGTTTCGGGAAACAAAGCGGCATACATTTTCCATAATGAGAATTTCGACTGGGTAGACAGTTATAACTTCAGATTATACGCCAGAGAAGCATTTAAAGATTATGGCGAAAATTCGCCCGGAGAGCTCATTTACAGTACTTTTAATGATGATGAAGTTTCAAAAAATGCTAACTTTAACGTTGAAGCTTTTAAAGACGAACAGGGACATCCGGCCTACAAAGTGACCTTTAAGGATATGGAGGATTTCATAGATCTTGAGTCGGTAACTTACTGGAAGTGGAAAGGTGATCCCAATGCTCCCGATGAGGATAATACATGGGAAGATTATAACCGTGTCCAGCTTCAAAGATCGCAAAATGGCCTGTATGCGCGTTATTACTGGAGGGAGGATGACCATGGCGATTATACAAGAATGTACGGAATGTCATTGGAATCCAGAGATCAGATCCAATTTGCCGATAGAGACGGAGATGATTATGAACAGTATAAGGGTGAACTGATAGTTAAAAAGCAGAACGATCAGGGTGAATGGATCGATGTTGACGATTCTTATTATGAAATGTCGAAACGGATCGAGCCTGCTTCAGAACCTGATAAAGGAAATGTTTTCATAGCACATGTGCTTCATTTTAAACACCTGGGCAGATACAGAGTTTACAAGGCACCCGCAAAACCTGAAGATTTTGATCCGAATGACTTTGTGACATTTGATGTTAGTCTTCCGAGAATAGGTTTTTACAGTGGAGAAGTTGCTTCGGAAGAAACATTTATAGGACGTGGAACGGCTGTAAAAGACGGTTCAGTGTTCTATATGTATGTAAATGATGATGGAGAGTGGAACGGTAAGTCATTTACCAGGCTGTACGTTTCGGACCCTTTAAAGTTTGATCATGAAACGGGTAAAGAACACAGGGAACTGATATTCAGTACCTTTGCAGAAGATAAGAATGATGTAAAGGCTTTTGATAACCTGAAGGTTGAACGTGTCAATAAAGACGGAAAAGCAGTACCGGGGCTTTATAAGGTGACGTTTGTTAAGGTAACCGGAAATCTTGATCTTATAGCTTCTACCTATTCTTCGCAGGAGCCTTATTCTCATGAAAATAACCATGAGACATGGTTCAATACAGGATTTGAATATAAGAATATCAGCTTTGAAAAGAGTTCGGTGACTGTTTGCGTGGGAGATACTTTTTTCAATCCGATCATAACAGAACCCATGGGAGCTTATTTCAGGTCCGATGAATTTACCTTTGTCAGCACCAATGAAAAGGTAGCTGTGGTCGATGCTTTATCAGGTATCATAGAAGCACGTTCTGTAGGTAAAACGATCATAAAGGCAATAGGAAAGGAAAAGACCATTGAGTTTGAACTCGTTGTAAAGGCTGCTCTTGAAAAAGTTGAACTGTCTTTTGAAGATGGCAATCCCGATATTCTGACACAATCCGACAAGACAATAAATGTTAAATTTACACCGGTCGATTTTAAGACTCAGGATCATTTTGAAGTACGCCTGTATGACAAAGACGGAAAGGAAGTAGACTGCGAGCAGTATCATCTGGGATGGGAAACGGATGAACTTAACAGGAAAGTAAAAATATACAGTGGTGACATAGAAGGCGAATTCATTATAGAAGTCATGGTCGACAGCCTGGGTGATGATACTCCCGAAAGCAGAAGGGCCAGAATTAATATCAATATAACCAAAGCAGAGGTTGTTTTTGAAGGCATAGATCATGAACCTTTAAGACTCGGCATGGGTGACAGTCTCGATGAACTGGGTAAGATCGATGTCAATAAGGAAAACAGCAGATTCTTAGGCTTTTTCAATGAGCATAATGTTGAGATACAGCCATGGTTTGCTTATGACGGTACTTATAAGAAACTCATTGCAAAATATCAGGTAGTCATTCCGGAGAACATGTATGTCAAACCTATCGGTGATCAGGTATATACAGGTGCAAAGCTGACTCCCCAGACAGAGATCTATGACGGATTCAGATGGCTTGAACCGGGTAAGGACTATACGGTTTCTTATAAGAATAATGTGAATGCAGGTAAGGCAACGGTTACCATTTCAGGAAAGAATAACTATAAAGGGAAGCGCACTTTAGAGTTTAATATACTTCCGATCGATCTTGAAAAGGCGGATGCGGCGATACTTAATGTAGACGTTTCCATGCTCACAAAACAGGCAAATAATAAAGTACAGTATCTTGCTCCCGTACTTTACTACAACAAAAAGAAACTGAGTGTAAATAAGGATTATACATTATCTTATCCCGATAAGAGTAACGGAGCTTATCAAAAAGCAGGTGTATACGATGTAGTCATAACCGGAAAAGGAAACTTTAAAGGAAAGATCACATTAAAGGAAACACTTATTGATAAAGATACGGTCCTGATATCCAAAGCAAAATTTACGTGGACTAAGAAGGTAAATTATAAAAATGGCGACCACATTGATATGGAGGATCAGATCAAGGTCACATACAAAGGCAAACAGCTTAAGTTAAATGAAGACTATTATCTGAGATATTACAATGACAGATATCCGGGTGATACGATCATATCAGTCATAGGAATTAACGGATTTGCCGGATCGAAGAATCTGAATTATAAGATAGTCGGATCAAATATTGCTAAAACGGTTGTGGTATCGGGCCTTGAGAACGCAGTATATAACGGAGATCCTGTCTGGCCGAAGATCGTTCTTAAAAAGAGTAAAAAAGACAATACTCTTCTTCAGGAAGGAAAAGATTTCTACTATGAGATAAACTCGAACAACGTAGACGTAGGAAAAGTAAACGTTATTATATACGGTATCGGTGAATATGAAGGGACTACGCTTAAGAAGAGTTTCAGTATTGTGCCGGTCAGCGTAATAAATAATAAGTACCTGAGCGTAAGGGTACGCAAATGGGACGAAGAACAGCAAAAGGATGTCTTTATCGATAAGGATTTTGTTACACAATTTGACAATGCGGGTGCCAAGCTTTCACTTGAAGTCAATTACAAGGACAGATCTTTACGGGAGGGCGTTGATTATTCAGTATCATATAAAGCTAATAAAGCTGTTAACGGTACCAAGACACCGACTGTTGTTTTGAAGTTTAAAGGCAATTTCAAAGACAGTCTTACCAAAACCTTCAAAATAGAAAAAGGAGATCTCGGATATATTATCGCTGACAGTGTTACATACAAGGGAACACCTAAAAAGTATGAACCTGCATTGATTGTATTCAATTCTTACGGAAATGAAGTGAAGAACAAGGATTACAAGATCACGGGATATAAATATCTGGATAACGGTGTATGGAAAGACTTTAACGGTGATATGAGCGTACTTAAGCCAGACGATAAAGGTTTTATAGATATGCAGGTCATCGTTGAAGGTATCGGAAATTATAACAGGTTCAGACTGTTTGAAAATGAACCCGCATATATCAATTATTGCCTGATACCCGAGGAAAGATCGATCGGCAAAGTAAAGTTCGCCGTAAAAGATCAGCTTTATTCACCGGAAGGAAGTATACGCGTGGAAAACAATGATCAGATAACGATCAGTAAAGCTCCGGCCGGATTTGATGATTCCTGCTACAGAATAGAGGAGTTTTGCCCGTTTGATCTAACGAAAAAGAAAGGAACAGTCATACTTGTCGGTGATCGTAGCAAAGGCTTTGGAGGCGTGAAAAAAGTTACGTTCAAAATTTCGGCCAAGCCTGTGGATCACGAGGTAGAAATAGGGCAGGCACCTTAATAATATGATATAAGCAGGGTGTTGAAAGCCTGCAGGATTTATAACAGCTTTAACGGGCTGTATCCTATTAACGGGATACAGCCCGTTTTTTGTATCTGTAAAATGATAAAACTCAAAAGTGTGCGAATAACAAGATGCAAAAATTCTGAATTTTCTGACAAAACATACTATTACGATCTGTATTTAGTTTTTTGCATACAGGTGCGTGAATATATGATATAATTTTTTTGCTCTCACTCAATACGTGACAGCATTTTGTTAAGGGAACCGACACGGAGGGAATGGAATATGAAAATGAAAAAGAGATTTATGAGGTTCGTATCGTTTTTCTTATCATTTGTTCTTTTCATGAGCATGGTGCCTGCCGGCGCATATGCGACTGAAGCGAATATAAACGATGATAAGGCCGGTATTATTGCTGAAGAACCCGGTTCATCCGACAGGATCGATCCGGCTGATCCAACGTTAGAAACCGATCCGGCTAATGAAGATGATCCGGATGAACAGGTCGAGGATCCCGAAAAGATAACCGACGGCGATGTTACCGAACCTGTTGACGATAAGAAAGATCCTGACGAGGAGCTTGAAGATGAGCTTCCGCCGGATGATGTCGTTGTTATAGAGGACGAGACCGTTTCCGATAATGATGCGGATGAAGATGATTCCGTATCGGATAACAGCGTATCGGATAACAGTGTGTCAGACAACAGTGTTTCTGACAATTCTCTGTCTCTTGCAGGCCTTGACTGGAATCTTTCGGGTGACGGAAGCATGGAAGATCCGTATAAGGTTGAAAATGCGGGACAGCTCATAATCATATCGAGTTATGTAAACAAAGGTATTTCATATTACAACAAATATTTTAAGCTTGCTAACGATGTCGATCTTTCAGATGCAAAAGATCTGAATATTCCCTTTGAACCTATAGGAAATAAGGATTACACTCCCTTTGCCGGAACATTTGACGGAGACGGCAAAACTGTGTCCGGATTAAAGCTCGAAGCGGGAACAAACCGTTATCAGGGCTTTTTCGGCATGGTTACGGGTACGATAAAAAACCTGAATGTGAACGGAGAGATCTCAGGTGGTGATTATCTTGGCGGTATTGCCGCAGTGGATTACGGAACCATAGAGAACTGTTCATTTTCGGGAAGTATAAACGGAAACAGCTTTATAGGCGGTATAGCAGGACTTGTAGCACTTGGCGGTCTGGTCTCTGATTGTACAAGTGATGCTGACATAAAGGCAGTAGGAACAGGTATAGGCGGTATAGCCGGCTGGGTAAACGGTATACCTGAAGAGACTAATATGTATAATGCGCTGGGAAGCAAATATGATGGCGTAAGCGGCAGTGATGTCATGGTAAAAAACAGCAGTTTTGACGGAACTGTTACTTATACCGGAGCTTTGCATGCAGATGAGAATTATGACAAAGAAGGAGGGATACTCTATATCTCTTTCTCAAATGATATATATGGCGGTGTAGTAGGTCTGTGTACCGGTGCATGTTTATCGGATCTGACCAACAACGGAACTGTGAAGGGTGATATATTCACCGGTGGTGTAGCAGGTGTTTTAAGTGGCGCAACCTTAACAGGCGGTATAAACAACGGAAATGTAGAAGGTAATCTGTCTACAGGTGGTATAGCCGCATATTTAAAAGGCGGTAATGTTTCAAATAGTAAAAATGCATCAGGAGCCGGTATAAAGGGACATGAGATCACAGGCGGTATCACCGGGTATGCAGATGAATACGGGATTATTGAAGGCACAGAAAATGAAGGCAAAGTAGAAAATACGGGAAATCTGGCAGGCGGTATTGTCGGTCTGGCAAACTGTACACTTACCGGCCTGACAAACTCCGGTGAAGTGTCAGGTGAGTACTATGTCGGAGGAATCGCCGGCAAGCCTCATAAAACAGATCAATGTATAAACCGTGGAAAGATAAGTGGAAAATATGCCGTTGGCGGTATAGTCGGTTATACCAATGATGCTGTAGAAAACTGTAAGAATAACGGAGAGATAAATGGTATAAGTTATGTGGGTGGAATTGGCGGAAAGGTCAATAATGCCGTTACGGACTGTGAAAATGAGACAAACGGTACCATTGTTGCGGATAACTACGGTACAAATAAGTATGTAAGATATATCGGTGGCGTTGTCGGCGATGCTAAACGTGTGATCAATTGTACCAATAAAGGTTCGGTAACCAATAAATTATCATATAACGATGATCTTTATACCGGCGGTGTAGTCGGTATCGCTTCAGGCAGCGTGATAGGATGTACAAACATGGGAAGTGTATCATCCGACGGAAAAACTGCGGGCGGTATTGCAGGTAAAGCCGGATCGATCGTTGTTGACTGTATAAATAAAGGAAATATAAGTGGTACATCCTACGTTGCAGGTATAGTTGCCAATGCCGGATCCATCGTAAAGGAATGTACTAATGAGGGTCAGGTCAAAGGCAGCGGTGGTCGTGTTGCAGGAATAGTATCCGATTCGGCCGGTGCAGTTTCAGATTGTATAAGTACAGGTTTTGTAAAGGGAAGCGGAAACTATGTCGGAGGTATCATACCGAGTACCGATCAGCCGATCATAAATTGTCAAAACAGTGCATCGATCGAAGGTGTATCTTATGTCGGCGGCATAGCAGGCGAGTCGATAAGCGCAATAAGATCCTGCTCAAACACCGGAAAGGTAAAAGGAGATACCTGTGTCGGAGGTATTACGGCTGTTTACTCGACCGGGGAAGTGAAAGACTGTGATAACTCAGGAAAAATTGACGGAAAGAAAGAAGTCGGAGGAATCGTCGGTATAGCTGTCGGCGGACAGATCTTAGGATGTGTAAACAGCGGAGATATTCAGGCAAACGAAAAGAACGGGATAGCAAATGCGGGCGGTATCATTGGCCATTGTGCAGAATCGGCAAAGGTAACGGATTGTTCCAATGAAGGTACCATACTCGGGCTTACGTGTATAGGAGGAATAGCCGGTGGCTGTACCGAAAACGGTCTGGTACTTAATTGCAAAAATACAGGTCATATATCCGGAAATACGAATACCGGAGGAATAGCCGGCTGCCTGGGACTTAACAGAGATAATGCGACGTCGCTCGAGATCGATGGCCAGATCTTAAACTGCTATAACTCGGGCGAAGTGACCGGATCTTTTCAAACAGGAGGAATAGCAGGCGAATGTTTGTCAAATGCAAAGATACGCAATTGTACAAATGATTCTGCTATATCATTTGCGGGAGAAAAGGCAGGAGGTATCGCAGGAGCGGTTCAGAAAGACGGATTTGTTGAAAACTGTACAAATAACGGAAATATTACGGCATTTGGAAATAACACCGGAGGAATAGTCGGATTAAACTATAAGGGAAGTATAAGCGGATGTCTCAATAAAGGAGATATAGAAGGCAGGACACACAGAGCGGTAGGAGGTATCGCAGGAAACTGTTGCGGAACGGTTTTTGGATGTACCAATGAGGGCAGTCTGATCTCTTCCGGTACACAGATCGGCGGTATAGTCGGCTACGGCCTCGATCTGCAGGCAGAATACTGTCTCAATAAAGGAAGTGTGACAGTAACGGATCCTGCTTTGGGAGAAGGAGAACTCTGCATAGCAGGAGCAATAGCGGGAGAATGTGAAAACGGATCGGTAAAATCTTCCGAAAATGAAGGAAACATAACAATTACGGATAAAGACGGACACGTTGCTTACAGCGGCGGTATAGTTGGTGTCGGTGATGCAACCGTTATTGAAAACTGCAAAAACAGCGGAAAGTTATCGGCGTACTATGCAGGCGGTATCGTCGGAGGAGGAGTCGGCAGCGCGATCTCAAATTGTACCAATGAGACCTCTGGAGAGGCAAGTGCATATGACTGTGCCGGTGGTATCATTGGAAGAATGGGTATAAAAGGTGAAAAGACCGCGATCATCGAATGTATCAACAAAGCTAAGATAACCGGATATACCGTAGGAGGTATAGCAGGTTTGTTTGAGGGAGAAACCGGGTCAAATGCTTGGGCACTTATAAAACGCTGTCAAAATGACGGTGCCGTTTATATGAAAGAAACTGAGGCAAAAGCGGAAGGAAATATCGGTGGTATCGTTGGTTATGTTCAGAAGAATACTACCATTGAAAAATGTATAAATAATGCTGATATCGGAAAAACCGATATTAAAGGCTGGGCACGAGGAATACAGGTAGGCGGTATCGTTGGATCAACCGAAGGATCTGCGATAATTCAGAGCATCAACAAAGGAAATATCGTAGGTATATACGGTGTAGGCGGTATTGTCGGTTTTGCTTCGGCAAAGATGGGCAGATCGTCAGATGTTAAGCAGTGTGCAAACTATGGCAATGTGGCAGGTACGGGATATCAGAACAGTGCCGGTACATCTGTTATGGGATTTGCTATCGGCGGACTTGTCGGCGCTATAGAATACTATGGAATTGTAAGTGACAGTTATAACATTGGTGAGGTTCATGGTTTATCCGATGTCGGCGGTATAACCGGCATATCGGGCGGGGAAAGACCGGATGGTAACGCATATATGGTCACGTTTGACAGGAACTATGTCAAGACCAATGAAAAGAGCAAACAGCCGGGCTTGGAGAATTACTATGGAATAGACAGTTTTACAAACACACGTGCCGGAGGACTGTTTGGATTTTTGCCTTCACCCCATGAACTGAACATGCACAACAATTATTGGTGGTCGAAGTGTGCGGAACTGGATGTCGGAACAGAATCACCCTATTGGTTTTTACATGACGGTGATGATTACGGATATTATTCGGTTGAGAGCAGATTTGCGGATAAGAGCAATTTCAAGAACTGGGATTTTGACAAAGTATGGGAGATAAAAAACAGCAGACCCACACTCAGATTTGAAAATGCATCAGGGGAGAACGGAATAAGCGGAATAAAAGGCTACAAAGCACCCCGTTGGAACGTGGGAGGTCAGGGAAGTGAGCTGACGACCGAAGCGGCAGGTGCCGTAAGGATAAGCAGCGCTGCTGAATTAAAGGCTTTCCGTGACAATGTAAATGCAGGAAAGAGTTATGAAGGAGAGACCATCCTTCTGTGTGCTGATGTAAACCTTGGCGGTGAAGAGTGGACTCCTGCCGGATATTTTGTTGATAACGATCCCTACAATTATGAGACACGTCGTCCGTTCTGCGGAACATTTGACGGACAGGGACATGTCATAACGGGACTTAGTGTAAATGCCGGTGATATCCCTACAGGTCTTTTCGGATATGTTGGTACAGGCGGAAGGATAAAGAATATCTCGGTATCGGGTTCGGTAGCAGGTAAGGGCATGTATGTCGGCGGTATAGCAGGCTACTGCGAATCTGACGGAACATCGATCGAAAACTGTTCATTTGTCGGAAATGTAACCATGGATCACGGCAAAGTGACCGGAGGCGGGAACACTGACAATTACGTCGGAGGTATTGTCGGAGCATGGCATAACACGGTAGCAGGTTCATTGAAAAACTGCTATCACAGCGGAAATGTAACCGCAAGCAATTACGGCTATGCGGGAGGTGTAGCCGGATTGGCGGCAAATATGCATACAAGCTTCCATTATTCAGGCCAGGTAAAAGGCGGAAGATCGAATCAGATGGATATAGATGAGGCAGTATTTGCGAACCATGGCTTCTCTACCGCAGGCGGCGTGATAGGAATGGCTACCCATGTAGATTATCTGAAATTCTGTTACAGTCTTTCAGGGGCCGCAAAAGGAAGCCGTGAGAGCGGATTATTCGGATACAACCCGTACGTAAGATATGTGGATCCTAAGATCAATAAGGTATTGAGTGCCGAGCAGTTTAAGCAAAAGGAAAGCTTTACTGACGAATGGGAAGATGAAGGATTTGATTTTACCGATGTCTGGAGCATGGGAGAGGATCATCCTGTTCTTTCCGCACTTGGAAGTTTAGTGATCCTGGAGCCTAACGGAGCTGAAGGAGAAACACTGACATTACGTATTTCCAAGGCAGACGGAAAGCTCCCTAAGTGTGAATATACATATCCCGGTCATAGATTTGCCGGATGGAATACAAAGATTGACGCGACCGGAACGGCTTATGCCGATGAGGCTTCAATTGATGAGGATGCTATTCTCTTTGCCGTTTGGGAAAAGGATGGAGATGCAAATGTAAATATCAGACTTCACGCAAACGGCGGTGAAGGTCATATGGACGATCTGATAAAAGCACGAAGTGACAGTGTGGCTTTACCGGGATGTACATATATCCGCAAAGGATATTCATTTGACGGCTGGAATACCATGGCAAACGGCGGTGGTATGGCTTACGCTGACTGTGCTGACTGTGCGATCATAGAAGATACGACCTTATATGCTCAGTGGACTCCGCTGGCTTGCAGTGTTTCTTTCGTGATCGAAGATAACGGCATGCAGATCGAGTGGGGAAATCTTCCTTCTGTTTTGGCCGGAAGATTCCCTGTATCACCGGTAAATCGAATACCTGAAAAACATGCAGAAGGTATTGACTATGAATTTGCGGGATGGACACCGGCTCTGGGTGCTGTAAAAGGAGATACAGTCTATGAAGCGGTATTTACCGAACACAAGACGGTATATACGATCACGCTAGACGGAAGCGGAAGTGTTACCGTAGAAGGCAGGAGCACCAACAGGGCAAATGTGGGCGATAAGATAGAGATCACAGCCGGCGAGCCCGAAGACGGATATGTATTTGACAGATGGGAAAGTGAAGATGTATCAACTCAAAATGAAACGGATATCTCCACATTCTTCACTATGCCTGCAAGAAATGTTGTCATAAAGCCTCTTTACAAGCCTATGTCATATGCCATAGTACTTGATCCCGACGGTGGCGAGATAGGCGATGACAATGTATCTATGTATTTCTATAAGACAGGCATAAAGCTTCCTGTTGAAGTTAAAAAAGACGGATTTACCTTTGACGGATGGTTTGATGCATCAGGAAACAGAGTAGAAGAGATCGGACCTGACGAGAAGGGCGACAGATCGTATGTTGCACATTGGACAAAGAATCCTTACAGGGTAAAGATCGTACCCGGTATAGGCATGAGTCACAAGCAGGGTTCGGGTGATGAAAGACAGCAGGTGCTTGATGAAGAAATAACCGCAGTAGTATATACTGCCAATGAAGGCTTCTATTTCCCTGATGGCTATACGGCTGAGGGCAGAGGTATAAAGGTAACCAGAGACAGTATGGATCAGATCACAGTTACCGGAACACCGCTTCAGAATGCTGTATTCAGACTCCCGCATGCTGTTTCAAAGACTCAGTCGATGTTAACCGATGTTTCATTTACCGCAACAGGCTATGATACCGGTGTACTTTCGGGTCTTGAGAAGGGTGAAAAATATGAGATAAGCCTTACAGCCTTTGTTACGGATGAGGAAGAGAATTCGCAGGAAGAAGATGTAACGGAAGAAGAGAATGGAGGATCGAACAGCGATAAACAAAATGATAAGGCTGTACTTAGCGAAGAATTCACTGCTGACGGGGCAACCAGGGAACTGAAAGGACTGACGCCCGGTGTACTTACGGTAGTTAAAAAGAGCAGTGAAGAGACAGAAACAGACAGCGGTTTACAGGTGATATTCATCACCCGTGCAAAGATGATGGGTATACCTCAGGCAACCGACTGCACCACTACGGCAGATAATGACGGAACGATAACCGGATTGAACAAGACCATGGAGTACAGAAAAAATGATGCTCAAGCATGGATCGATGTTACGGGTGATACCCTGACAGGGCTCTCAAGCGGTACATATCAGTTGCGCGTAAAGGCAGCCGGAACGCAACTTACTTCCGATATCGTGGAAGTGACTGTCATGAGTGTTAATGTTATTGTGGTAAATATCTACGGAAAGGAGATCGTCCTTTCAAAGACAGACGGTGCATTTAACATAGATGAAAACGTTTTGTCTCAGATAACCGTTCCAGATCATGACGGAGAAGGAAAGTTTAAGACCGGGAAATGGCTGGATGAAAAGGGAGAACAGTTCACAAAGATAACCGGCACCGAAGAAGAGATAAGGACAGCCGCAGCCGGCATCAGACCGGAATTTGTCGATCCGTATGTTTATGTAAATGTATATACAGACACAGAAGGGCAGTCATGGACCAACAGGACCGAAAGCGGAGAATATACCGCAAGCGTAGCTGTTGACGAAGGAACAGACTTAAAGCCTGATACAAAGATTTATTACAAGGTTGAGACATATCCTGAAAGTGCGGGAGAATACCTTGTTACGGATGTTGAAGCAAAGAATCTGACCGGCGTAGAAGGAGGTTATCTGACCGGACAAAGAGGCGGAGAACTTATATTTACCACCAGCTACAATAACGCAGAGGTCGGAAACGGGCAGATAGGCACGGCATCGGGAAAAGTAAGATTCAGTGTGCTCGTCGACGGAAAAGCACAGGATATCACAGC
>CACZSE010000108.1 GCA_902783735.1 uncultured Lachnospiraceae bacterium | reverse complement strand
GGGAGACAAGACACCCAAGCTCACCATCACGGGTAAAGGAAACCTAAACGGAAAGAGAACAGCAGGCTTTGTCATCGAACAAAAGGACATCGCAAATGTCAAGATAGTGACAAAAGATAAGGAAGTAAAGGTAAACGCAAAGGGCGATCAGTATAAGTCAAAGCCTGAGCTCTACGATATCGACGGAAAGAAGCTCTCCGAGAATAAGGACTATACTGTAGAATTCTTAACGGCTGACGGAAAAGAGATCGACAAGACTACGGTCATCGCTGAGGATGCTGTTATCACCGTAAAGATAACCGGAAAAGGAAACTACACAGGAGAAGTTACTGCTACCTACAGCATCAGAAAGATCTACGATCTTAGTAAGACGGCATATGATAAGATAGCAGATAAGCAGTATACCGGAAAAGCGATACGTCCCGATAATGAGATAAAGCTCTATACCAAGACAGGCTCGGGCAAGCAGACAAAGAAGGAATATCTCACAACGAACGATTATGAGATCCTTACCTGCTTTAACAACGTGAAGAAGGGCAAGGCGACCTATATCCTTAAAGGAAAGGGACGCTTCAGCGGCTACAAGGTCGTAACCTTCAAGATCGTGAAGGCTAAGTTTAATGCATAACATAAATGTGATATAATCAGTGAGGTGGACACGAGAGTTCACAATAGAGTGGAGTTTCTGGGAAGATAACATGTTTGGAAAGAAGAAAGAAACCGGCGAAGGTTTGAATATCATAATAGTTGGCGGGGGAAAGGTAGGAACCACCCTGGTGGAGCAGCTGGCACAGGAAGGACATGACATAACCATCATCGATCACGATTCGAAGGTGGTGGAAGGCATAACCAATACCTACGATGCCATGGGCATAATCGGAAACGGGGCGAGTTACTCGACGCAGGTAGAGGCAGGTATAGAAAATGCGGACCTGTTTATAGCGGTGACAAATTCGGATGAATTGAACCTGCTGTGCTGTACGGTGGCAAAAAGAGCCGGAAACCTGGCAGCCATAGCAAGAGTCAGGACACCCGATTACAGTAATGAGATAGACTATTTCATAGAGAAACTTGGATTGGCCATGATCATCAATCCCGATCTTGTCTCATCCAGAGTCATAGCCAAGATACTGACATTGCCGATGGCACTGGACGTAACATCATTTTCACACGGAAGGGTAAATCTTGTCAGGATAGAGATACCGGAGAACAATCCGTTGTGCGATAAGACCATAGCGCAGGTGGGGCGTGAAGGACTCATACAGCAGACCGTCATATGCGCCATAGAAAGAGACGGAAAGGTTTTCATACCATCCGGAGATTTCATCATACGAAAAGGTGATATCCTCTCATTTGCCGCATCGCTCAGAGAATCAAGAAACTTTTTAAAGAAACTGGGCTTTAAGACGGGACAGGTCAAGACCTGCATTATTGTCGGAGGCGGAAGAGCGGGCTATTATGCAGCGGAGCTTCTTATCAGATCCGGCATAGATGTGCGCATCATAGAGATAGATAAGAGCAGGTGTGAGAAGCTTTCGGAACTGCTGCCGGATGCGACCATCATTCACGGAGACGGAACGAGTGAGGAGCTTTTAAAAGAAGAAGGCATCGAGGATGTAGGAGCATTTATACCGCTGACCGGCATAGATGAAGAAAACATACTTCTTTCACTGCATGCAAAAAAAGTATCCAAGGCTAAAGTCATTACAAGACTTACAAGAAATAACTTCATGGAGGTAGTGAGCGGACTGGATCTGGGAAGTGTTTTGTATCCGAAATACATTACATCGGAAGCCATCATAGCCTATGTTCGTGCCAAGAATAACACTAAGGGATGCAATATAGAAACACTGTATCATATGTTTGATTCGAGAGCAGAAGCGATCGAGTTCAAGATAGAGCAGCCCGGACCGGTGGTAGATGTTCCTCTGTCAAAGCTCTCACTGAAAAAAGATCTTCTGATCGCATATATCAACAGAAACGGAAAGATCATCATTCCCAAAGGACAGGATACCATTAAGGTGGGTGATATGGTCATGATAGTCACCATTCACAAAGGTTTCAGGGATGTACAGGATATTTTGGCATAAGGATCTGAGCAGGAAAAAGTTATGAACAGTTCAATGATACGAGTCATACTCGGACATGTTCTTAAGATAGAGGCGGCTTTTTTATTACTGCCTTGTCTGATAGCATTGATTTACAGAGAAGAAGAAGGGTATATATATCTTTGTGTGGCAGGAGGCTGCGCGCTTTTCGGAGCGTTTATGTCGTCCATAAAAAAGCCTAAGGATACTGCCCTGTATTTAAAAGAAGGGTGCGTTGCGACTGCTCTCAGCTGGATACTGCTGAGTCTGTTTGGCGCACTTCCGTTTTGTATTACAAAAGAGATCCCATCCTATGTGGATTCTCTCTTTGAGACGATCTCGGGATTTACCACCACCGGAGCATCCATTCTCACCGATGTGGAAAAGCTTTCTTATACGTCATTATTCTGGCGAAGCTTTACACACTGGATAGGAGGTATGGGAGTTCTGGTATTTTTGTTGGCTGTCATTCCCTTAAGCGGAGGTTCCAACATAAACCTTATGAGAGCGGAAAGCCCGGGACCTTCTGTAGGTAAACTGGTACCCAAGATCAAATCATCGGCACGTATTTTATATGTCATCTATTTCATCATGACGACGGCTGAGATGGGATTTCTCATGCTGGGAGGTATGAATCCGTTCCATGCCGTTACACTCAGTCTGGGAACCGCCGGAACCGGAGGCTTTGGTGTTTTAAACAGTTCAATAGCCTCATATTCGCCATATTGCAAATGGGTCATAACGGTATTTATGATCCTCTTTGGAGTAAATTTCAATGCGTTTTACTTTATTTTGATCGGTAAGGTAAAGAAATTCTTTGAAGTTGAAGAGGTCAGATGGTATCTGGGTATCATAGCTGCCGCAATACTTCTTATAAGCATAAATGTATACAGCATTTACGGCAATGTTGCGGCAACCGTTCAGGATACTGCATTTCAGGTTGCATCCATCATCACGACTACCGGATATTCTACGGCAGACTTTAACACATGGCCGATGTTCAGTAAAGTGATACTTGTCATGCTAATGTTCATTGGGGCGTGTGCGGGAAGTACCGGAGGCGGTATAAAGGTTTCCAGAATAGTTATCATGCTGAAGACGGTTAAAAAGGAACTGAACAATTACAGTCATCCGAAGAGCATTAAAAAGATCATGTTTGAGAAGAAGGCTTTGGAACATGAGGTCTTGAGAGCCATAAATGTATACCTCATTACCTTTATCATTATATTTACTACTTCATTTACACTTATATCCCTCGAGAATCATGACTTTACAACGACATTTACCGCAGTGGCGGCGACGATAAACAATATCGGACCCGGCCTTGAGATGGTGGGTCCGACAGGAAATTTTGCATTCTGGGGAGATTTCTCCAAGATCATCCTTATGCTGGATATGCTTGCAGGAAGGCTTGAACTCTTCCCGTTACTCATTCTTTTCAGCCCTAAGGTACTTAAAGAACTCTTATATGACAATCTGAAACTGAGCGTAAGCAATAAATAGGATCATCTTCTTACACCGTTAAATACAAAACCGTGCTCTAACAGATAATCGCACCAGAGAGAATAATATTTCGCATACAGATGAACCTGATCGAAGGAATATCCGTCGGTCAGATTTCCATTCTCGTCACAGACGGCCTCATTGATATCCAGGTAGTAGATATACCAGTCATTGGCCAATGTGGCGAGTTTTTCGTTTCTTGCGGTAATATTGGCATTGTTTATGGAAGGGTGGGTGGCCGACTTTTGTGCGCCGACTTTCATGATCCCCTGAACCACGATAAGGGCATCGGGCTGCCAGCGATGTATCTGGTCCACAACTTCAGTATATTTTTCAAAGTAAGTATTTATGTTTGAACCGCATTCATTTATGCCGAGCATGATATAGATCTTGCCGTATCTTGAGTTTGAGAGGACTTCACGGGCTGTGGTGTGTTCAATATCGCCAAATGATATATCTCTGTCAAGACAGTCGTAGATTGTCATGCCGACATCGGCGAGGTAGTCACAGTTATCCCACCCTGAATAGAGCTTAAGGCCTACCGTTCTGGAATCGCCCAAAAATACGGCGTCATTAAAATATGACTGATCAACTTTGGACTCTACATAGTAAGTGGCGGGCTGGCTCGCAGCGATTATGTCCTCAAGGGGCTCACCGTAAATGGGAGTAGGTTCGGGTTCGTCCATAACGGAAAGAACATCCGAAGGATCAGACTGCGTATCGTCGCCGGGCAGGACTATGCCTGTGGTGTCGGGCTCCATAAATACGGTATGAGAATCCTTTCTCGGACCTAATATACTCTGTTCAATTGAATCTGATACATTCTGAGCGCCCGCCAGCATCGTATCCCCCTGTACCGCAAAGTACGGAAAGTAGATCTGGAGTGTACGTGAGAACTGGGTAATGACAAACATTACAAACAGTGTCACGTAGATGACGGCAAAAAGCGGAGCTCTCTGCAGGATTTTTTTGATATTCACGTTATCACCTAGAAATTTATATACATAAACGGATTGTTACCGTTTTTCATGATCATATATACACATATCCAAAACAGGGCAAATGAGATAAATCTTGTCATGTATATCCTGGTCTTGACCAAAGCCTCTTCAATGAAGGGGAAACAGCAAACGACTGCGCCTGCAAGATAGGGCCAGTAGTCGGACAGATAGTTTTGATAGTCGCGCACATTTACATTTAACGGTTCACAGACCGAGGTCAGATTGAACAGTCGTGTAAAGAAGATGCCCATCTGTTCCGTATTTCCTATTGCAAACATCATCCATGTAAGAGGGATGATGATGAGAACATATATATGGCGAAGCACCATAAATACCGGATGCTTTGCGCCGATGAATTTCTTTAAAAGAGTTTTTTCGAGGATTATGAAGAGCAAAAGTGTCAGGGCCCAGAACATAAAATTAAGCGTGAGTCCGTGCCACAATCCTGTCAGTACCCATACGGCAGATAAGCTTAGGATGGTCTTCTTAAGACCGTTTTTACTGCCACCCATGGGAATGTATATATAGTTCTTAAACCATTCTCCCAATGTTATGTGCCATCTTCTGTAAAACTCCGAAATGCTCTGGGAAAGGTAAGGAGTCTTAAAGTTTACCGGCAGGGAGAATCCGAGCATCTGTGCCACTCCGATAGCCATCAGTGAATATCCCTGGAAGTCAAAATACAGCTGAAGACTGTAGGAGTACATGGAAATCCAGGCAAGGGGTGTTGAAATGCTCTGAAAACCGACGGTCTGCACTCCGTTCCAGAGATAGTATAGTCTGTCGGCCAAAAGTACCTTAAAGGACATGCCGAGAATGAAAGTTCTGATACCTTTTTCGAGCTTGCTTAAAGTTACCTTTTCGGGGTACTTAAGGTCTGTCTCAATATCCTTAAAATTTACTATAGGTCCCTGAAGGACCTTGGGAAAGAAGAAGACATAGTTTGAAAACGTGACTATGTTCTTACAGGGGTAAATGACATTTTTATATACATCAAGGTAATATCCGATAAACTGGATCGTGAAAAAGCCTATACCGATAAATATGTGATTCTTGAAAAAGAGTATGGAGATCACCATTAGGCAGATCTGCAGTCCTATGCCAAACTGCGTGATACGTTTCCTCAGATCGATCTTATCGAAGAAATGATCCTCCAAGATGCCTGAAATAAAGACGATCAGTATATCGACCAGTAAGACCGGCATGACCCAGACGTCATTCAGGGCATAAAAACCCATACTGCCCAAAAGCAGGAAAAAAGGCTTGGCTCTTTGTGGCAGCAGTACATATATGGGAACATATATCAATATGAAGATGAGCAAAAAGTTTATATCCGAAAAAGTCATTTCTTCCTACCGATACAGAAAATAAAAAGATGGTAAGAGCGAATACGCAATTACTTATAAATTATATGTTTTTATCGGTAAAGTGTAAATCGAAAATCACCTATATATTCAAAAAAAGACACCTTGAACAATTATCAATAAAAAAATGAACTTTTTTTTGAGATTTTTACCGTTGTGCACTGGCATGTAAATGTGTCATAGTAGTATAGTAAAGTGGGAGTCAGGTATAAAAAGGATTTTGACTTGATGTCCTTGAAGGAAAATGGTGGAAACAAATGAATAAAAAGATCTTAGCTCTTATAGCAGGCACGGTGGCCTGTATAAGTGTTTTTTTCGTGCTTGGATATAACAGATCCAAGTCGGATTCCGGCCGTTCGGTCAATGAAGTTAATTCTCTTCAGACAATCACATATGATGCTACAACCGAATATGAAGAAGCTGTTAAGAAATACGAAGAAGGCTGTTTACCCGCGAAGATCATCCGCGATGCCGAAGAAAGCGAAGACAAAGAGGTTGCTCTGGTTTTTGAAGGTATGAGTGATACCGTCATTACGGAAAAGCTGTTAAGTCTTTTGGATGAACATGACGTTAAGGCTACATTTGCGGTATCTGCCATGGAAGCGGGTGAGGACAGCGATACTTTGCAGCTCATATCGCAGAAGGAACATGAGATAGCCGACTGCGGCTTAAAAGGCGAGAGTGCCATGGAGGCACTTTCAGACGAAGAACTCATCTACAATTTTACCCATTCAAGAAAAGTATTTACCACGCTTTTAAATAAGGATCCCGGGCTTATGATGCTTTCAAGGACTCTTTATACCGACGGTGTATGTACGTCGGCCTCGGCCGCCGGTTACGATACCGTGATCGCACCAACTCATTATCTTAACAGGACGAGCTTTAAGGATTATGACATGACGACCCAGTATGTTTCAAGGCTTAAGGGTTCGACCATACTCGTAATCAAGATGCAGGGTTATCTGGACGCTTTGGAGATGGAGCCGAAGGTTGAACAAAGAGATCCGGCAAAGGACAAAAAGGCTTCCGTTGATGTGAAGGAAGAAAAGGAAGAAAAAACAGAGGAAGACATTTTAAAACTGACGGAATGGCTGTTGAGTGCCCTGGAAGAAAATGAGATCGGGACTGTCATGGCATCTTCGATGGAAAGCATGACCAATGATGAATACTTAAACAGCCTGTTTGAGGAAGGAAAAGGCATAAAAGCCAACGTCTACAGAAATGTGGCTACTATTGAAAACATTGTGGGTCTTACCTTTAAGGGCACGGCTTCGGATGTGGAAACAATGGATGAGATATTGAAGTATTTAACGGAAAATGAGGCAAAAGCAACATTTTTTGTTTCCGCAAAGGATATAGAGGAACATCCCGATCAGGTAGAAAAGATCGCCGAAGCGGGATTTGCGATAGCTACCCTGGGAACTGACGGGCGTGATCTGTC
>CACZSE010000107.1 GCA_902783735.1 uncultured Lachnospiraceae bacterium | reverse complement strand
TATATTTTCCAGTTTGTGATGTCGTTATGTATGTCGGACATGATAATGTCATCGTGGCTGGGAAGAAGGGTACAGCTGGATATACCGGTGAAGCTAAATGCCATAGTCTCTTTGATACTCTATACCATTCTTGTTTTGTTCAGACTGTATTTAACCGGCAGATATCCGGAAAAGGCAAACGAAATCGCAGCTTCGTTACTGGCGATCAATATAATGTTTTTCTTTATATTTATTTATGCGGCTGTTGTTTATAAATACTTCATTGTTTCTATCGTGGTATTCTGCTTTACGATCACGTTTGCCATAACCGGGTTCAATATCTTAAACAATATAGAAGTTCTGAGTAACATAACGATCGGTCAGGCAGTGGCAAGCGGATATATCATTATTGTCGTGGGTACTATACTTCAATACCTGATATGCAGACTGTTGATAAAAAAACCCATAACGCAGCGTGCATTCAGGGGAATATTCAAGAATGCAAAATAATAAAATTTTTTGTTGAACATGAGCACAATATATGGTATTATAGCCTAAATGCGGGAGGCTATATATTGTGAGACACCTTAAAACTACCCACAACTTAAAAAGAACATGATCACAAACGATGGGAATTATATTCTCATCGTTTTTTTGTGCAGAGCACTTAACGAGGCGTAGCCGAGTTTAGTGCGAGCCACTCCCGAACACTTGGCGAGGTATTTTCGAGCCTAGTGAGAGGGAGGTGCAGAGCACTAGACAAACCGTAGCCAAGCCTAGTGCGAGCCACTCCCGAACACTTAATGAGGCGTAGCCGAGTTTAGTGAGAGGGAGGTGCAGAGCACTTACCGAATCGAAGGAAAGGAAACAGGGTAATTACTATGAGACATCTTATGAATCCGTTGGATTTTTCGGTCGAGGAGCTTGAAAAGCTTTTTGACCTTGCAGGTGACATGGAGAAGAACCGTGACAGGTATGCTGACGTATGTCACGGAAAGAAGCTGGCAACATGCTTTTATGAACCGAGTACAAGAACAAGATTAAGCTTTGAATCTGCCATGCTTAATCTCGGAGGAAGCGTTTTGGGATTTTCTTCGGCCGATTCATCATCTGCGGCAAAAGGAGAGAGCGTATCCGATACGATACGCGTGATCTCGTGTTATGCGGATATATGTGCAATGAGACATCCTAAAGAAGGAGCGCCCATGGTAGCAGCGAGCAGATCAAAGATACCTGTGATCAACGCCGGAGACGGAGGACATCAGCATCCGACCCAGACACTCACGGATCTTCTGACGATCAGATCTCTTAAGGGAAGACTTGGAGGCTTTACCGTAGGGCTGTGCGGAGATTTAAAATTCGGAAGAACGGTGCATTCACTTATTGAAGCATTATCCAGATATGAAGATATCAGATTCATCTTCATATCACCCGAGGAACTTAAGGTTCCGGATTATATCACAGAGATGCTGAAAGATAAGAAGATAGCCTATGAAGAGGTCATCAGTCTCGATCAGGTCATGCCACAGCTTGATATCCTCTACATGACAAGAGTTCAGAGAGAGCGATTCTTCAATGAAGAAGATTACATCAGACTCAAAGATTTCTACATACTCACCAAGGACAAGATGAAGACCGCAAAGGAAGACATGCTGGTCCTTCATCCTCTTCCGAGGGTAAATGAGATAAGCGTTGAGATAGATGATGATCCGAGAGCTGCCTACTTTAAGCAGGTACAGTACGGAGTTTATGTAAGAATGGCACTGATCTATACATTACTTGGACTTGGAGGTGATATAAAATGTTAAATGTCGGAAAGATAGAAGAAGGATTTGTACTCGATCATATCAAAGCAGGGCAGAGCCTGTCATTATACCATCACCTTCAGCTCGATACAAAGGATTGCACTGTTGCAATGATCATGAACGCAAAATCCGACAAGATGGGAAAGAAGGACATTTTAAAGGTTGAATGTAACATCGATGAGTTAAATCTCGATGTTCTGGCAGTCATAGACAGAAACATCACCGTAAATGTGATAAAGGACGGCGAGATAGTTGAAAAAAAGGAACTTACCCTTCCCGGTGAGATACAAAGGGTATTCAAGTGCAAGAATCCGAGATGCATTACATCCATAGAACAGGAACTTCCTCACATTTTCTTCCTTTCGGATGAGGAAAAAGGCATATACAGATGCAAGTATTGTGAAGAGAAATTTGACATGCGCAGTTTAGAACGTGTTAAAATTCTGTAGATGTGATATACTTTAGGTTAGAATAACGGGTTAAGAAGGAGGAACGCGACATGGGTTATATAGAAAGAAAGAGATGGCTTTTTCTGGGCCTTCCTTGGACATTTACAAAATATACCATCGATGAAAATGTACTTACCATAGATTCGGGCTTTTTTAAGACCTATGAGAATGACTGTTATATGTACAAGATCACCGATGTTGAGCTGGAGGTAAGCTTTATGGAGAGGCTCTTCGGACTCGGCACTGTAAAGTGCATAACGGGCGATAAGACTCATCCTATACTTATGGTAGAGCATATCAAACATGCAAAGGAAATAAAGAATTATATCCTTGAGGAATCTGAAAAGGCAAGAATAAAAAGACGTACCGTAAACATGCAGGATATCGGCGGGGTAGAACTTACCGATATGGGCATGGACATAGATGATATAGGATAAATATGAATTATTAGCGGGGCTGTGTCCATACACAGCCCTGTTTGAGTATGAAAGACATGAAATATAAACAGGCATTGGAATACATAGAGAATATAAATCGTATAAAAGGTTCTGTCATGGGGCTTAACAGCATAAGATCCTTATGTGAGGAGCTTAATAACCCGCAGGATAAACTTAAGTTTGTTCATATAGCCGGAACAAACGGTAAAGGATCGACCCTTGCATTTGTTTCGACCATACTGAAGGAATCGGGTTATCGTGTCGGAAGATATATATCACCGACCATAAGACAGTACAGAGAGCGATTTCAGGTGAATGCAAAGATAATATCACAGACCATGTTTTGCGAGCTCTTGGAAAAGGTTAAGACTGCCTGTGATTCGATGGTTGAAAGAGGTCTTGAGCACCCGACCGCTTTTGAGATTGAGACGGCACTGGCTTTTCTTTTCTTTGAAAAAAAAGGATGTGATATAGTAGTGCTTGAAACAGGCATGGGAGGTATCGACGATGCGACAAATGTGGTAAATACCACGGTATTATCGATCTTAACATCAATATCAATGGATCACATGCAGTTTCTTGGAGATACGATTGAAAAGATCACGCAAAAAAAATGCGGGATAATAAGATCCGGAGTACCGGTGGTAAGTTCAAACAATGACGAGAGAGTCGTAAATGTCATTAAGGAAAACTGCAGGAAGATGCAAAGCAGCATTGCTTTTCTTGATAATGATTCCATAACTCAGATAAAGGGATCCCTTTCAAAACAAAGCTTTAAATATAATAAGATAAAATATGAGATCAGGCTTTCGGGAACCTGGCAGATCCAGAATGCCGCACTTGCCGTCATGGCATCAAATGCGTTAAATGAAGCCGGCTTTAAAAAGATAAATGAGGAAAGCATAAAAAAAGGACTTTTACTGACCGAGTGGCCGGCACGTTTTCAGACGGTATCCAAAAGACCGCTGATCATAATAGACGGTGCTCACAATGAAGGAGCCGCACTGCGTCTTCGTGAAAGCATAGATATGTATCTGTCCGATAAAAAACATATATATATCATGGGTATGTTTCGGGATAAGGAAGTTGATAAGGTCGTGAGTACCATTGTAAAGGACGGGGTCATGGTATTTACATGTCAGGCACCGAATAATCCGAGAGCAATGAGACCTGTTGAACTGGCGGAGATCGTAAGAAAATATAATCCGGGAGTGACATGCTGCGATTCGGTGGATGAAGCATTGGAATTTGCCACAGCCATGTGCGATGAAGATACTGTGATCATAGCATGCGGTTCACTGGCCTATCTTGGCAGAATACTGGATATTTTCAATCCCCTGTAGAAAGTGGTATAATTATAGATAATATCAGTCATATTTATACAGATAAATAATATCGGATAACAGCCATAGTTAAGTATGGTGATCAAAGAGGAGTATACAGACTAAAATGGTAGACAAGAAGAAGATAGAAGAAGCGGTTGTCATGCTCTTGGAAGGAATCGGAGAGGATCCGTCGAGGGAAGGATTAAAGGACACGCCTTCTCGTATAGCCCGCATGTATGAAGAGATATTTGCAGGGATGGATGAAAACGCGGGAACACATCTGGCAAAGAGATTTACCTGCGATAACAGTGAGATCGTTCTTGAAAAGGATATAACATTTTATTCAATGTGTGAGCATCATTTACTTCCTTTTTACGGAAAGGCCCACGTGGCATACATTCCCGACGGACAGGTAGTAGGCCTGAGCAAGCTCGCAAGAACCGTCGAGGTTTTTGCTAAAAGGCCTCAGCTTCAGGAGAGAATGACAGCTCAGATCGCCGATGCAATTATGGATGAACTCGGATGTAAAGGTGCAATGGTAGTGATAGAAGCCGAGCATATGTGCATGACAATGAGGGGCATTAAAAAGCCGGGTGCTACCACCGTTACCTGTGTATCAAGAGGCGAATTTGAAGACGAAAAGATGAAGAGAGCCTGCTTCAGGCTCATGAGGATGTAGCATGAATATAGGCGGCAGGGAATTTGACACAGACCGGCATACTTACATCATGGGAATATTAAATGTCACCCCCGATTCCTTTTACGGTGCCAGCAGATTTGATCATATAGATACAGCCGTAAAAAGAGCCTGTGAGATGCAAAAAGAAGGTGCGGATATCATAGATATCGGCGGAGAATCCACCAGACCCGGATATACAAAGATTTCATCTGAAGAAGAGATAGCCCGTGTGGTTCCGGTGATCGAGGCAATAAAAAAAGAGATCGATCTGCCGATAAGTCTTGATACATATAAGGCGGATGTGGCCCGGGCAGGCATAAATGCCGGTGCGGATCTCATAAATGATATATGGGGATTAAAAGCCGACAAGAACATGGCAGGTGTCATTGCAAACGGAGGTGTCGCAGTCTGCATCATGCATAACAGACAGGATACGGATTATGTATCATTTGTGGATGATGTTATAGACGATCTTAAGGAAAGCATAGAAATAGCTTATAAGAGCGGCATAAAAAAAGAAGCCGTTATCTTGGATCCCGGAGTTGGATTTGCAAAAGATACCGAACAGAATCTGCAGATCATAGCCGAACTTGACAGGATAAATGAACTTGGGTTCCCCACACTTTTGGGAGTAAGTCGTAAATCGGTTATCGGAAATACATTAAATATTCCCGCTGAAGAGAGGCTTGCGGGAACCATAGCATTAAACATGATAGGATATTTTAAGAAAACAGCATTTTTACGGGTACATGATGTGAAGGAACATGTACAGGCCGTACGTATGGCCGATGAGGTATACAAATACATTTCTTAATGAAGGAGGGTACGCGCATGGATCAGATCAGGATTGAGAATCTAAAGGTTTTTGCTTATCACGGTGTCTATGAGTCTGAAAGAGAAAAGGGACAGAATTTCTTTGTCAACGCTACTCTGTATACCGATCTTTCGGAGGCATCTTCGTTAGATGATGTGGAGTATACAACGGATTACGCAGCCGTTTGTCAGACGATCAAGGATGAGATCACACTTAAGACCTACAGCCTTATAGAGACTGTAGCGGAGAAAGTAGCTCAGGCGATACTTGTAAACTTTCCGAAGGTAGAATCGGTAGATGTGGAGATCAAAAAACCTCAGGCTCCGGTGCCCATGGAGTTTGATTCAATTTCGGTAAAGATCAGCCGCGGATGGTCCGAAGCTTATCTGTCTTACGGTTCAAACTTGGGAGACAGAGAAGATAATATAGAAAAGGCTCTCTTTAAGCTTTGCGACAGAAATGATTGCAAGATGATACAGAATTCATCGCTCATAGAGACCAAGCCCTATGGAAATGTGGTACAGGACGACTTCTTGAACGGAGCATGTTATATCAAGACTCTCTTAAGTCCCATGGAGCTGTTGGATGTTTTACATGAGCTTGAAAACGATGCCGGAAGGGTTAGAGATGTACATTGGGGTCCCAGGACACTGGATATGGATATCATATTCTACAATGATCTGATCTATGACAGTGACGATCTGATAATACCCCATGTGGATATCGAGAACAGGGAATTTGTATTAAGGCCCATGGCAGAGATAGCTCCCTACAAGAGACATCCGATATTCAGAAAGACCATGCAGGAGATGCTAAACGACCTCATGTCGAGGTAGAGTTATAGAATTAAAATCCCCGGAGACAGGTTCGCGCTAACGCGCTCAACAATCTCTGGGGATTTTAATTTTGTAACTCAGACCCGACAAGGTCGTTTAGTATCTCCTGAGAGTGTTTTCACCCGTGGCCACTAAGAGAAAAAACCCACAAGAGATTGTTGAGCGCTTGACCGATATCTTTCGGTATAAACATCTCGAAAGTGTATCGACTATTTTTCACCCGTAGCATGTAAGAAACAAAAAAAACCACAAGAGATTGTTGAGCGCCTGCGCGAACCTGTCTCTTGTGGATTTTTTGTTTCTTACTTAACTCCCGGGTTAAAATAGTCGACCCGAAGGGTGCCGTAGTGATTGGCATGGTATGTGATCGTATCGTCGTCGTAAGAACGGAAGTAT
>CACZSE010000106.1 GCA_902783735.1 uncultured Lachnospiraceae bacterium | reverse complement strand
GTTATGGCGTATAGTTTAAGTAATGCTTCGTTCACGTTTATATTTCCTCCAAGGACTATTATATGACCTTTCCAAAATATTGCAAAATAAAAAGCCTGTGATCACAGGCTTTTTAGGATAATATGTTTTAAATTTTAAGATCATTCTTAAGAACAGCTCTTAATCTGCCTTTTGGATCGACAATGAGCAGTCTTACCATCCAGATGATGAGTCCGAGAGCAACAACGGCAAATCCTAAAAATGCATCGTTCACCATGTCCTGAGCTGCCGGTACAAAATATTCGGCATGAAGCTCGGCATATTCATATATCGCATCTATGAACCACATGATAGATGCTCCCCAGTACATAAGTGCCAGCATACTGATCTTCAGATCGTCATTTTTTCGTGTGTACCATACTACAGTTGATATAACAGCAGCAAAAACCGTGATCAACAATGTCATAATCTTTCCTCCGTTTTACTATTGAGTATGCAATAAAATCAAATATGTTCAGTTACTGTTTCGTCTTTGCCTGCTCTCTTTACCAATGCATCAGCTACCAGGCACATACCCAGCCATACAAGAGAAACAGTGCAGGCCATGGTCACACCGACAGTTGCCATCTCATGTAACATCTCCGCAGTATCGGCTTTGTCATACATCGCCGTAAGGAAAGGAAACCACGGAACAACCTCACCATGCCAAACATGTTCAAACATAAGTAAAGCGGAACCGCCAAGCAGCATATTGTTTAGCCACCCGAGTTTCTTACTCATCGGGATCTTTACTGCCTGATCTTGTGTATCAGTTTTATTGATATTCTGCTCTTTTTTCTCTTCATGTTTCTTAACAACCGTTACAACTGCTGCCTCAGCCGCAGAAACTATAAAACATGCCATATCTGTACCTCCTAAACAATATACATCAAGTATAACACAAATATTATACAGCAATAATATCTGCAATACATCGTTTTACGGAAAAGTAATAATAAAATGTCAATATAACCGATATTCCCCGTATTATCTTTCCCTGCTTATTTTGCCGTTCTCAACTCTGTATACCATATCACACTTCTCTATGGTCTGAAGCCTGTGGGCTATGATTATAAGAGTCTTTTTACCGTGCAGTCTGTTAATGGAATCCATTATGGCACTTTCCGTATCGCCGTCCAGAGCAGAGGTTGCTTCATCAAGGACCAGCACCTCAGGATCTTCAAAAAGAGCTCTGGCTATTCCGATCCTCTGTCTCTGTCCGCCGGATATGCGTATACCGCGCTCTCCTATGCCTGTATCCAGACCATCGGGCAGACCTTTTACAAACTCATCGAGCTGTGCTTCCCTGAGAACAGCCCAAACCCTCTCATCATCTATCTCTTCGTCGGGATAGCCGAAAGCCACATTTTTCCTTATCGTGTCATCTATCATGAAAATGGTCTGGGGAATGTAACCTATATTCTTTAACCATCCTTCATAATTTGTCTGCACATCCACACCATCGGCTGTTATGGATCCGGTCTTTAATGTAAGAAGTCCCAAAAGCACATCAACCATGGTTGTCTTTCCCGATCCGGATGTTCCCACAATACCTACTGCCGAACCTACGGGTATGGTCATGTCGGCATGATCGAAGATAAGCTTATCCGTATTGGGATATGCATAAGTGATATCGTTTATACCTATCTCCTTCTTTACGGGCAGGGTCGTCACTTCTTTTTTAACTCTGTAAGCAGCCTCGTCATATACCACATTCTTATCGTTTATCTCGGTCTGCAGATGCTCGGATACATTCCATAAGAAAGGCTCAAAATACGAGATCGATGTGGTGTAATTATTTATACGGTTCGCACTTGGCAATAATCTCATGGCAGCTAAAGCAAATACCGAAAGCTGAGGCAATAGCTCATCGACTGTCGCTCCGTTTAGCATGACTACAGACATGTATCCCACAAGACCTGCTATACATATGGTCTCTATGAGAAGTCGGGGTGTCGAATTGTAAATATTGTACTTTTGTACCGCACCTACATAGCCTTCGCCGCAGCGGGCGTATTCATTTATAAAATAATGCTCCTTATTGGCTACTTTTATTTCCTTAATGCCCATTACAGCCTCTTCGATCCACTTGAAAAGATCGCTGTAATAGTCCTGGTTATCCTGACCCGCTTTATACATTATTGGTTTTAAAACAACCTTTATGATAATGAGCACCGCCACCAGAAGTCCTGCTATGGTAATGACCATGACCGCATCCACAACAAGTAAAACCGCAACAAGGCACGTAAATACCACTATCTCGCTGGTAAACTGCAATATGGTCAGGATAAGAGCATACATATTGTTTACATCTGATGTGATATTTCTCTGAATGATCGCAGTTTCCGCTCCGAGATAATATTCATACGGACGCTTCATGAAATTGATCATCATGCGTCTCGATGTCGCAAACTGATTGGTATAAACAAATCTGAGCTGGACAACGTTTTGAATAAACAAAAAGAGGTTCTTAAGTATAAATGCCAATACGAGCACCACCATCATGACAAGAGTAAACTGCATGGGTGATGACATGTGAAGTCCGCTGTAGATCGGAGCAAGATACTTATTTTTTGTAACCGCATCGGGATCGAGTAAAACACTCATTACCGGAATGATCGCCGATATGCTCAGCGATTCCAAAACACCGCCGATAAGCATGAGGACCACGATGAGAGCCATCTTCTTTTTTTGTTTTTTGTCCAATAATATATTTAGACGTTTTAAAATCTTTATCATAGACTATCCGATCTTCTTTCTGAGATTTCTGTAACCCCATAACAATTTATAATAGATCATGAATATAAGAGTCGACCTCTGCTGCATTGCTATGAGCTTCTTTTCCTCAGGGTGAACTTCATTTATATAATACTCATTTTTTTCAAAATCAGGGAAGTAACTTTTCATCTCTTTCCCCATATTTTTTACATAGGACAACCTGGTATGCTTTACGCCCGGCATGTATGAGAACAGGGTATTTATATAGAACATCCTGGTAAAGCTGTATTCCAGTTCGGGCTTAAGTTCCTCATAAAATCCCAGACGCCTGGCTTCATCGATCATGATGCGGCCTGCCTGCAGCCTGTCATCACACCTTTGCTCGGTAATGGTATGCACGGTGGATGTATCATGCTGAAAGTAATAATATAACGGCTTATCTATATATTCGAAATGTTTTCCGCTCAAAAGATAAGAGTTTGCCATGGCGTTATCTTCATAAAAGATATTCTCCGGAAAGAAAAGATCATGCTCAAGTATCATGCTTAACCTGTAGATCTTTACAACCAGACTGCCGCTTTCAAGCACAAAGCTCTTTCTCTGTTTAGGTCCGATGTCACCAACCTGATCGTAACTGCTGTTTCTTACAATATTGTCACCTGTCTCAAACGTGTATGAGTCGACCAGACAATAATCACAGCCTACTATATCGGCTCCGGTCCCGTTTGCTTTATTTATCAGCTGCTCGTACATATCGGGAGCTATCCAGTCATCGGCATCTATAAATCCTATCCATTCGCCTTTTGCTGCTCGTATACCGATGTTCTTTGCTCCGCCCTGATGAAGATTGACTTCAGAGTGAATGGCTCTGAACCTGTCGGGATATTTCTTTTCATAACCCTTCATGATCTCAAATGAATTGTCTGTCGAGCAGTCATCTACGGCTATGATCTCATAGTCATCTATCGTCTGGCAGATGAGCGAGTCCAGACAGTGTATTAATTTGTTATCAGCTGCCATGTTATATACAGGCACTATGATACTTAAGAGCATAAAGCCTCCGCGATCCTGTGGGCTCCCTGTCCGTCACAGATATCCTTCATTGAATCTCTCATCTGTTGCAATCGTTTTTTATCTTCAATCAGACCACTGAGTTCTCTTACCAGTCTTTTTATCACGACCTCTTTATCATGCTGCATATCTCCGACTCCGATCATGATGCCTCTTTTTGCGTAATGATCCGCATTCTTTTTCTGATTGTCCGCAATATAAAACTCGATCGTGGGGATCTGCATACAGCAAAGTTCAGTCAGCATGGTACCTGCCGCAGACACGGCAATATCACATTTTGACATGAGCGATGCCATTTCAGTGACCTGCCTGTGTAAGAAGACATTGTCACTTAACCAGGCGATCCTCATGAGTTCATTCTGATCTTCGGTTTTTGAACCAAGGACCACATGCAGGTCTGCCTTCTTCACATTATCATCCTCCAGAGCCTGTTTTAGGATATCCGTAATAAGCTCACTGACATCTCCGCCTCCGGCAGCTATGAGCACATTGACCGGAATATGCATATGATGTTCGTATCTGCCAAAAAACTGGGGTCTTAAGGGCGCATATACCGGGCCCTTAAGGATAACGGTATCATCACCGTATTTGTGTTCATAATCCAGCTCATCGGCATATACATTATAATTTATGAGCATATCCACTGAATAGGTCTCATCGCCGAGATCATCCATGTATGCTATTCTTATATCCTTTTTGAGATGACTTCTGAGTTTCTTAAAATACTCATCCGAAAAGCTGTAGGAATCGAAAAGTACTACCTGAGTATCGTTCTCTGACAGCATATCCGCAAAAGCCTCTGTCTCAGCTATCGGGTTACTCCAGTCCGATTTAAGGACAAATGCATCATATCCTTTATCCGAAAGGTAGGATGCAGACTCATCATCGGAAACATAAAAAGTCACTTCTTTACCAAGGTTTTTGATCTCGTCCGCGATAGTAATGCATCTCATGATGTGACCTGTAGCTATCGTTTTATTGGCATCGGTTCTTATTGCGATCATGTTCTTTACTCCGTCGGGTGATCATTTCTTATAGTAATCTGATATCTTTTTAACAGCATCGATGACAGACTGCACATCTTCATCGCTCATTCCGTAATAGAGCGGAAGGGAAAGCATCTCGTCATACAGCTTTTCCGCATTGGGACACAGGCCCTTTTTATATCCAAGCTTCTCATAATACGGGAAATAATATACCGGAATATAATGTACATTACATATTACATTTTCCGCTGCCATTGCTTCAAAGAACCTTTTTCTGTCGATCTTTAATCTCTCAGGATCTATTCTTAAGATGTAAAGATGTCTTGCCGTATCCGATTGCGGTATCTCCTTTTGAACAATGATCGTATCCATCTTTGAAAAGGCTTCATTGTACATGTTCACGATCTGTTTTCTTCTTTCCTTGAACATCTGAAGCTTATCAAGCTGGGATATGATAAGTCCTGCCTGTATATCCGTAAGACGGTAGTTATATCCCATGGAAACCTGTTCATAGTACCAGGGACCGTCGCATTCATGCTCAAAAAGTGAAGTATCCCTTGTTATGCCGTGAGATCTTGCCAGAAGAAGCTTCTTGTAGTATTCTTCGTTGTTTGTAAGAACGGCACCTCCTTCTCCTCCCGTGATAGTTTTTACGGGATGGAAGCTGAATGTGGTCATATCGGCAATGCTGCCAACCGGTTTATTGTCATATAATGTGCCTATTGCATGCGCCGCATCTTCTATGAGCACCAGTCCATGCTTTTTGCATATTTCCTTAAGCGGCTCAAGTTCTACTGCCTGTCCGGTATAATCTACAGCAACAACCGCCTTTGTATTTGCGGTTATCTTAGACTCAACGCTTTTTGGATCTATGTTGTATGTTTCATTGTTTATGTCGGCGAATACCGGTCTTGCTCCGACATACAGAGCACAGTTCGCACTGGCGGCAAAGGTTATGGGTGTTGTTATGAGTTCGTCATCTTTACCGAGTCCTGCTGCCATTGCAGCCATGTGTAAAGCTGCCGTTCCGTTACTGCAAACAACCGCATATTTTGCGCCGGTCAGCTTACAGAGCTTTTCTTCGAGTTCTCCGATCTTTGGTCCGCAGGTCAGATAATCGCTTTTAAGTACATCTACAACTGCATCGTAATCAGCCTGATCCAGATACTGATGTCCGTAATATATCTTATTTTTCCTGACAGGGGTTCCTCCCTCAATTGCAGGCTTATTCATGGCTTAAAATACCTCCCGATATTTTTAAAAAGACATGCAGGTTCACTGCATGTCCTGTTTTAAACTTAAATTTGTTAAACAAAATATATCCTAAATGCTACTTTTCAAGATCGATATCTTTAAGCAGTTCCTTTATCTCCTCGACCGTCAGCCATTCAGTGTTATTTCCTGAACTGTAAGAGAAGCCGTCTTCTACTTTCTTTCCTCCGGGGATCGGATCCTTTTGCTTTTCGTTCCAGATCATCTGGGGATATACGATAAAATGCTTATCGTATTCATATGTAGTCATGGAATCCTCTGTGGTGACCATGATCTCATGAAGTTTTTCACCCTCACGGATACCCACCTCCGGCATGTTGCAGCCGGGTAGCATGGCCTGTGCAAGATCCGTGATCTTGAAGCTGGGGATCTTACTGATAAAGGTCTCTCCGCCTCTTGCCTCGGCAAGGGCTTTTATAACAAGCTCCACACCCTGGGTAAGACTTATCCAGAATCTGGTCATCCTATAGTCGGTTATGGGAAGCTCTGTTCCTCCGTTCTTTATGATGTTGTTAAAGAAAGGAATGACACTGCCTCTTGAGCCTGCCACATTACCGTAGCGGACTATTGAGAAGTTTATATCCTTTGTTCCTGCATAGCTGTTTGCGGCAATAAATAACTTGTCGGAAACGAGCTTGGTTCCGCCATAGAGATTGACCGGATTGACAGCCTTATCGGTTGAAAGTGCAACTACCTTCTTTACGTTCGTATTAAGAGCTGCCTCAATAACATTCATTGCACCATGTATATTGGTCTTGAT
>CACZSE010000105.1 GCA_902783735.1 uncultured Lachnospiraceae bacterium | reverse complement strand
GTTGAAAAGTTAAAGATTGCGATCAAAGACCGGGAACCCATAACCATAAAAGACAGGATCTATGCTCCTGAGGTAAATAACCTTTCAAACGGTGAGAATTTTGCAGGAACTATCTATTCGATAAATGATGATACCGAGCATTACCGTTACATGATGGAGCTTGAGGAGCAAAAGCAGATCGCCGATGCTGCCAATAAGGCGAAGTCATCATTTCTGGCAAATATGTCTCATGAGATAAGGACTCCGATAAATGCTGTTCTTGGCATGGATGAGATGATACTGCGTGAGTCTGCGGAAAAAGAGATCAGAGCTTACGCAAAAGATATAAAGCTGGCAGGTCGTACCCTGCTCTCACTCATAAATGATATCCTTGATTTTTCCAAGATCGAGGAGGGCAGGATGGAGATACTTCCGACCCAGTATGAGCTGTCTTCCGTTATAAACGATCTTATGAACATGGTACGTTCAAGGGCCGAAAAGAAAGGGCTGTTGCTTGAACTGAATGTCGATACTTCCATGCCTCACCTTCTTTACGGTGATGAGATCAGGATCAAACAGATAGCTTTAAACCTTTTAACAAATGCCGTCAAATATACAAATGAAGGCAGGGTTGAGTTAAACGTCGGGTTTGATAAAGCTGACAATGATCATATACTCCTGTCAGTGGAGGTAAAGGATACCGGTATAGGCATTAAGGAGGAAGACTTAAATAAGCTGTTTTCTCCCTTTAGCCGCATTGAGGAGAACAGAAACCGTTCCGTGGAGGGAACCGGCCTTGGCATGAGCATCGTTAAGCAGCTCCTTGCGCTTATGGACAGCGAACTTAATGTAAACAGTGTTTACGGAGAAGGCTCTGCGTTTTCATTTTCCGTAAGACAAAAGGTCGTTGACTGGGAGCCGATAGGCGATCTTTCTGCACGCTTTGAGGCAGAAAGCAACGACGATGAGGTATATAAGGAGCTCTTCCATGCGCCCGATGCTCACATTCTTGTGGTGGATGACACGGAAGTAAATCTGGCGGTCATTGAGAATCTTCTAAAGCAGACTCAGGTAAATATTGACACGGCAAATTCAGGTAAGCTCGCGATCTCGGCAGCAGCAAGCAAGCATTATGATATCGTCTTTATAGATCACATGATGCCCGATATGGACGGCATAGAGACGCTTGAGCAAATGAAAAAAGAAGCCGGCGAAGAAAAAACGACCTATATAGCTCTGACAGCCAATGCGATCTCGGGAGCAAGAGAGATGTACCTCGATGCGGGATTTTCGGACTATCTTTCAAAACCGGTCTCAGGAAGACGTCTTGAAGAGATGGTCAAAAAGTATCTCCCGAAGGAAAAGATCGTCACGGACATGGTTCCTTTGGAAGGTAACAAAGCCGTGCCTGCAGTCGTAAATGACAGTAAGATCCTTATAGTGGATGATGATGAGATCATATATACTGTGGCAAAAGAGATTTTGTCGGTAAGCTTTGACGTGATCTACTGCGCTGATGGTCGAAAAGCCGTGCAGACGGCGGAAAATGAAAAGCCTGCCCTCATACTGTTGGATATCAACCTCGGCAAGATGAACGGGTTTGATGTATTGCAGAGATTAAAGGAAGATCAAGCCACATCGAACATTCCGGTCATGTTCATAACAGCCGACGATGACAGGGAAAAAGAGGCTCTCGGATTAAAGAGCGGCGCACTGGATTTCATACGTAAGCCTTTTGTTCCCGAGGTGCTTCTTCAGAGGAGCAAACGTATCATTAATCTTGACAGGTTTCAGAAAAACCTTCAGGGAGAGGTTCACAGGCAGACAAGACGTGCTGAGAGGCTGACAAAAGAGATGATGATCGCATTGTCCCATACCGTCGATGCAAAAGATCATTATACGAACGGTCATTCCGAGAGAGTTGCGGCATATGCGGCAGAGATCGGAAGACGACTCGGAAAGTCGCCGGAAGAACAAAGGCAGCTGTACGAGATCGGTCTGCTTCATGATATAGGTAAGATAGGTATCCCGGAGGAGATCATAAATAAGACGGAAAAACTTACGGACGAAGAATTTGCCATAATAAAGGGACATACGTCCATTGGCTGCGAGATCTTAAGAGGCATAAAGGATATGCCGGAGTTAAGCTTCGGAGCAAGGTCGCATCATGAAAAATACGCAGGCGGAGGTTACCCCGACGGTCTTAAGGGTGATGCGATACCGGAGGTGGCAAGGATTATCTGTGTGGCAGACTGTTACGATGCCATGACAAGTACGAGGACCTACTCCGTTCCCAAATCCCAGGATGTCGTGCGAGCGGAGATCCTTCGTTGCAGCGGCAAGCAGTTTGATCCTGTCTTCGCCCAGATCATGATTGACATGATCGATGATGACAAAGATTTCATCATGAATGAGAGAAAAGGCGGAAGTGCTGTTTGGAAGGGATTAAAGCAGTATTGGGACAACGATGAGGATATCGGGACCGATGTTAAGAACGGAGTAAATGAAAGTGCTTTCCCCGCACATGAGGCGCAAGGCAGCGATCTTGACGAACTTCCGGACTGGCTGTTAAACATGAGCGATATAGATATTCCGAGTGCCATAGCCAACTGCGGTTCGAAAGAAGGATTTTTATCTGTACTTAACGTATTTATGCAGACAGCAGAAGCAAAGGCCGATGAGATACAGAAATTCTACGATGACGGAGATCTCGAAAACTATACCATAAAGGTGCATGCCCTGAAGAGCTCGGCCAGGATCATAGGAGCGATCAAGCTCTCCGATATGGCAAAGGATCTTGAAACAGCAGGCAGGAACGGCGATATCGCCTATATCCGCGAGCACCACGACGCTCTCTTACGTCAATACAGGCTGGTGCCTACATACAGGCTGGTGCCTGTCACTGTGAACAAAGTGTGAAGGTGCCTGTCACTGTGAACAATGTGTGAAGGTGCCTGTCACTGTGAACAAAGTGTGAACGTGCCTGTCACCATGAACAACATTTGAGGAGGAAGAAGGACTATGAGGTTTAAAAGGAGTTTAGCAATTCTGTTGACGGTACTGACCTGTGTAACATCGTTACCGGTCGGGAATCTGCCTGTTTATGCATCGCAGACTGATGTAAGTGATGACGTTTTTTCAGAGGAAGGCATAGAGGATTC
>CACZSE010000104.1 GCA_902783735.1 uncultured Lachnospiraceae bacterium | reverse complement strand
CGGGCAGAATGATCCCTTAGCTTTTATCAATTCTTAATATACTTTACTATCAGGCCTCTACTATAAGATATCTTCCGTCCGGCAGTTCAAATACCTCATCGGCTTCAAGTATCTCTTCTTCATCCGCTCCGTCCGTATCGATGCACTCTTCATCAAAATATTCCCATACTTCTCTTGGAGTGTCCACAACAACAGCCATTACTTCCGAAAGAAAATCATCTGCCTCTTCTCTTGTTGCGGCAACCTCCTGCGGAAAAAGCTTGGTTTGATTCTCCAAAAAAACATCCAGAACAATCTCATCAAAATTGTACATTTGCCATTCCCCTTTCATAAGATCCGAATCAGTTAACATGTGTCTCAACCGTAAATCTTCGTGTCTTTCTGAAATCATTGTTTTCCTTCTCAAAAACTTTATCGGCAGCCTTTGCTGCTTCCATTACAAAAAGCTCCTGAGAATTTAGTTTTTCTTTCTTACTCTTCTCTTTTACATATCGTCCGTCAGGTAAAAGAGTATGGGCTTTTACATTATCCTTTAACTCCATCTCGAGTATATGATACACTTTCCTTTTTAGCTCGCCCTCTTCTATGGGAAAGAGTATCTCTACTCTTCGCTCCAGGTTTCTGGGCATCCAGTCGGCACTTCCGCAATAGACTTCGGGCATGCCGTTATTTTCAAAATAGAAGATCCTGCTGTGCTCCAGAAAATTACCGATTATAGACCGAACCGAAATGTTTTCACTCACTCCCGGAATACCTACCCTTAAGCAGCATATACCTCTGACTATGAGCTCGATCTTTACGCCCGCCATGGATGCCTCATAAAGAGCTTTTATGATATCGGCATCACAAAGGGAATTGATCTTGGCAATGATATGTGCCTTCTTTCCCTTTTTGGCAAATTTCTTTTCCCTGTCGATAAGATCCAAAAATTTATCTTTTAACCATAACGGAGCAAGTGAAAGCTTGTTCCAGACTTCCGGCTCGGAATATCCCGAAAGCATATTGAATACTGCTGTAGCATCTTCACCGAAGGATTCTCTGCAGGTAAAAAGTCCTATGTCGGTATACAGCTTTGCGGTCGCATCATTATAATTTCCGGTTCCCAAATGTACATAGCGACGTATACCGTCTTCTTCTTTTCTTACCACAAGCGTGATCTTACTGTGAGTCTTAAGGCCTACCAGTCCGTAAATAACATGACATCCCGCATGTTCAAGTTTTCTTGCCCAGACAATATTGTTCTCCTCATCAAACCTGGCCTTCAGTTCAACCAAAACCGTTACCTGCTTACCATTCTCCGCTGCCGTTGCAAGAGCAGCTATTATGGGAGAATTGCCGGATACACGATAAAGCGTCTGTTTTATAGCAAGTACATTGGGATCCGTACTAGCTTCCTTGATAAAGTCCACTACAGGCTCAAATGATTCATAAGGATGATGCATCATTATATCCGCTTCCCTTATGGCTTCGAATATTGAAGTCTTGTCTCTTATCTCGCATACAGGCGAAGGAACGTGAGGCTTAACCTTAAGATCGTCATATCCGTCCAGTCCGTAGACCTTCATAAGGAAAGTCAGATCCAGGGGACCGTTTATATAATATATATCTTCTTCCTTGATCACGAGTTCATTTTTTAAAATGGCCACCAGCTGCTCATCACAGGAATCATTTATCTCAAGCCTGATAACCTCGCCCCACTGACGCTTTTTTATCTGTCTTTCAATCTCTTTTAACAGATCGGCAGCTTCATCTTCATCTATGGTAAGGTCGGCATTTCTCATGATCCTGAACTGGCATGTGGATACAATGTCATAGTGCAAAAAGAGCTTGCTTATGTACTTTTCGATCATATCTTCAAGAAGAATGACTGTCCTTGTATTTGCGCTTGAAGGTACTTCTATCACTCTCTGAAGAACACTTGGAACCTGAACAGTTGCAAATTCTATCTCTTTTTCCGGATCATCCTTTTTATGAACGATAGCTCCGATATTTAAGGATTTATTCCTTATGAGCGGAAATGGTCTGGAGCTGTCCACGGCCATGGGTGTCAAAACAGGATAAACATTTGATGTAAAGTATTTTTCAATGAATTTTTCCTGTTTGGGAGTCAGCTCACTTTTCTTGTTTAATATCTCCAGTCCGTTTTCCTTTAGTTCGGCCGCAAGATTATGATATACATCGTATTGTGACAATACCAGTCTGTGAGTCTGTGAATCGATATGCATCAGCTGATCCTTTGCGGTCATGCCTGCTATGTCTGTTTTTCTGTAGTCGGCATTTACCATATCCTTTAATGATGCAACTCTTATCATGAAAAATTCATCCAGATTTGATGCCGTGATACTTAAGAATTTCAGTCTCTCAAACAGACCGATCTCAGGGTCCATTGCTTCTCCAAGTACCCTCTCGTCAAACTTTAACCAGCTTAGCTCTCTGTTATAGTAGTACTGCGGATTATTAAGCTCTTTTTTTGACATATCCATTACCTCTTATCTGAAGTTTTTCCCAAAAGATAATCAATAAACTGCTGTGCACTTCTGCCCGAAAAGCCTCCGTGGCTCATCTCCCACTTATTGGCTTCTGCCATGAGAGTCTCATCGCTCATATCAAGATCATTCCTCTCAGCCAGAACACGTACAATATTCTGGTACTCTTTCTTGTCAGGCGAACCGAAGTATATGGTCACACCGAAGCGGGCAACAAGTGAAAGCTTTTCCTGCATGGTGTCGGAAACATGCATATTGTTTTCCCTTTCGGATATTGTCTCATTTACAATGTGACGTCTGTTACTTGTCGCATAGATAAGAACATTGGAGGGCTTTTTTTCAAGGCCTCCTTCTATGACAGCCTTCAGATATTTATATTCTATCTCAAAATCTTCAAAGCTCAGATCGTCCATGTATATAATGAATTTATAATTTCTGTTCTTTATCTGGGCAATGACATCATTTAACATCTTAAACTGATGTTTATATATCTCTATGATCCTTAAACCCCTGTCATAGTAGCTGTTGGCTATGGCTTTTATTGATGAGGATTTTCCCGTTCCTGCATCGCCGTACAGCAGGCAGTTGTTGGCTTTTCTTCCTGATACAAATGCCTCTGTATTGTCGGTTAGCTTCTTCTTTGCTATCTCATAGCCCACCAGATCATCCAGCTTAACGTGAGCTATATTTAATATGGGTACAATACGTGTTCCCTGCTCGGTCTCTTCCACTCTGAATGACTTATGAAGCCCGAACCGTCCTACACCATATTCTCTGTAGAACTCCGTAAGGGTATCTTTCATCTCATCTGGAGTGTTATCCTTATCAAAACGCTTGGCAAGTGTGCATATTCTCTCTTTTATGCGCTGGTTATAAACCTTACTCGGAGTGGTACCCGCATCATAATTCAAAACGATATCAAACCCGTCGATACTCAACCATGTGACAAGTTGCTCGAAATTATAATCGAAAAGTTCCTTAAAGATCGATATGTCATGTAATACGGCATCGTTTATGGAGCCCTGTACAGCTCCGACAATCTCCGTTGCCCTGCTGAAACTGTTTTCATGATTTACCAGAATATTGGTCAGATAACAATGCCAGAGATTGCCGTAAAACCCATGATTTCCCGCAAGCTCGATCAGTCCGTGCATACATTCGTAAAATAATTCTCTATAAGACTGGACGTCATCTGTCTTAGCACCTTTTTCAAAGGTATCTATGATAAATGACATATCATTTAATATCTTTTCATTTTCAGCTGTTCTGTAGACTATAAGTTCTTTGATCCTCATTATATTTCTCCGTTTTCACTGATATAATTATCTTAACTTAGTTTTCTTACGATATCAAGAATTCAACTTTATATGATATAATAATAGTGTAAGAAAATGTTGCCGGTCGGCTACAGGAGTGTGTATGAATAAGAATCTTAAGATCATACTTACAACCATTTGCATACTTGTTTTAATCATCGGACTCTTTGTTTTGAGGTATGCCCGTCAGGTAAGCCTTCAAAACCCTGATGATCTTATGGGAAATACTGCATATAACCTCAACAACGGCGGAACTTTCTGCGAACGGGACGGAAAGGTATTCTTTTCCAATTCAAATGACTCAAATGCTCTATATGTCATGAACTCCGATGAAACGGAGCCACGCAAGATATTATCCACTGCCGTCGTTTCCATCAATGCGGACGATCACAGGATATATTATTCCATGTCGGCAAACTCACACGGTCAGGGGCTCGGATATGTGAGAAAGTCCGCCGGTCTTTACAGTGTGGATCATAAGGGAAATGATTCGATCTGCTATACCACCAATCCGGTGGCACAGGCTTTGTTATATGGCAACAGGCTTTACTATCAGAACTATATCAAGAATTCCGGAACGACCATCTATTCCATAACCAAAGACAGAGAAAATGCTCACGAGATCATCGATCAGTTTGTGAATTTTACCAATCCACACCTCGGATACATTTACTTTGGAAATATGGACAAAAACCACCACCTGTATGCATTTGATCCGGTCACGGAACAGACTCAGGAGTATTTAGATCTTGATGTATATATGCCGGTCTTTGACAGTGACGGTTTTATCTATTACATAGACCCCACGAACGACTATGAGCTCCACAGATATGATACCCGTTCCGATACGGATATGACCATATCCACAGAGCGGCTTGATTTCTTCAATAAATACGGTGACCTTATCTATTATCAGGTCAGTTATCAGAATCCCGCTCTTCACAGGGTAAATACCGACGGCAGCAATGACATTATCATTGCGGAAGGAATATACAAAGATATTCAGACAACATCAAACTATGTATACTTCCGTTCTTACGACGACGATACGATCACATACCATGCCAATCACTACGGCACCCTTCGGGTCGACTATTTTAACCCGGGAGT
>CACZSE010000103.1 GCA_902783735.1 uncultured Lachnospiraceae bacterium | reverse complement strand
ATCGTCAATGACCGTATTACACTTCGTACAGATAACCTTATGAGTATATCCATCCTTGTTATCTTCATATTTCCAGTTCTTTACAGGGTGGTCACACTGAGGTCCTATCTTCAATCTTGTAGATTTCCCTTTTTCCGGAACGACTGCCGAAACAGGGTCGGCAATAACCTCACTTGGATTATCCGGCCCAATCGTTCCTATTGTGAACATGGTGGTCTCCCCGGGACTCGGCTGTTTCGCTCCGTCTTCGGTTGGATAATACAATGTATCCTTCATCACCCAGCGACCTTGGTCATTCTTATAGTATTTCTCAGGGTCGTGCTGATTTATAGTCATAATTCCAAGAATATGGTAGGCTTTTCCGTTTTCATCAAAGCATAAGCCTAACGGGCCCTTAAGATCACCTTCCTTGGCTTCCTTTACATTGTAAAGTTCTATATTGTATGCTTTGTCGTCGGCTTCAGCCTCAACCTGAAGTGTTAAAGAACCGTCTTCATTATGGAATAATATTCCATCCTTTATGACAGGTTTTTTTACTCCTTCCTCCAAAGCATCCTCAGATACTTCACCGTCTTCGGATACAACCTCATCCTTGTCACCGTCTGCTTTATCAGCAGCATCGGGATCGGTTGCTTCCTCAGATGTATCCTTGTCATCTTCTTTTTCGTCTTCATGCGTGCATCCTTCATCGCACTCATGATCATCACCGACATCTTCTATCTCAGGTGTAACACTGTCACCTTCATCAGGTGCAAGCTCACTGCCCTGTGTAGCCAGTACCGGCATAGAGCCATAGGGCACCATGGTCACTGCCATGATGACCGTGAGAAGAAATGCCAGAAATCTCATCTTGTTACTCTTTTTTCTCATTCACTGTCTCCTTCCTTCCTTGTGAAGTATCATTCTTCAAGTAATATCTATGTCAACCCCCGAATATTCCATTCCCTTTACCATTTGAATATTCTTGACCAGATAGAAAACTTAACCTTTAAGGCTCCGCCATGGTTATTCTTACCTATCACAACAAATGATCCGTTGCCCTTCTTTGTGTTATTTACAAAGCTTCCCGGCACTATCTCGTAATCTCCTGCCGGTACTATAACATTGTTCTTTCCGTCTTTTACGGTAAGAATTATGTCTGCCTCGGTAGGCATGACCTGAGCGTCTTTGTTGTAATAGAATTTCTTCTTAAACGAAACCTTTGCCTTTGAAATATCACCCTTTGTCATGTAAAAGTCTTTTTCTGCGGTTTCGTTATAATTGCCCCGTCCGGTAATGACTGCCGTCATCTTAGTACCGCTCGGTACAATATCGCCTTTTTGGACTGTATTGCCCTGTTTACGCTCTATGTTTTTTCCCTTGTTAACTACGGTCACATTCTGAGCGTATCTGTAGGTAACAGTCTTCTCATAATCGGTTCCTGCCTTCAACAGACCACCGTTTGTATCATAAACACTTACCGCTGTCATATAGTTATCCGCCTTGTTTACAAAGCCCTTGTCCGGAACGATCACAGTCACATTCTTTATGGACTGAGTAGTGATCTTAAAGGTTTCTCTCGTTCTCTTGCCTTTGAAGTTACCTGTGCCGTCAATCCGGACATAAGCCGCACTCTTGCCGGCTGTGGCATTATTTACAGCTTTGTTGTTCTTAAATGATATCCTTACAGATGTTTCATCTAAAACAGTCACATTTCCGGCAGCATCCTTAAAGCTTACCTTTACCGAAGGTGCTGCTCCATCCTTTGCATAAGGCACTGTTTTGTCATATTCCACGGTTATGCGCTTTTGCGGATCCGAATTAAGATCATATCCGTTTATCTTAAAGTTCTTCTTAACCGTACCCGAACATGCTCCGCTTCCGATCAATTCCACAGTTGCAGTTCCTACCGTGATATTGTTGCCTTTTACGGATCTGTTTGTTATGTATTTTGCATATACACCGGTCTTATTGGCGTCAAATTCCTCCTTTGAAAGGAATTGAACCAATACAGGCTGAGCATTCTTATCTGCCTGATAGGTCAGATATATCTTAGAATTGTCCTTTACATTGGCGGTCGGCAGTATATGCTGCGATCCGTTATATACATAAGAAAGGGTCTTTGGATAGTTATTAAAGATCAGCTTATTGACCGGTACTCCCATGATCGTAAACTGTACCGATGCTGTTCCTGCATATTCTCCCCTGCCGACTATTATCATCGTGGCAGTGCCCACGCCATAGTTATTTCTGTATTCTATGGTGTAATCATTTCCTTCTTTAAGCTCTGTCTTACCCAGCTTAACTGTTACTCCTTCCAAAGTTACAGGTGTATTCTTATAACCTATGGGAAGTGTTACCTTCTTCGGGTATGTCACCTTTGCTTTGTTTATGAGTTTCTTATCGGTCACTTCGGCTCTTATGGTCAGAGTACCTGCATAGTTGCCTGCACCTTCTGCTTTTACTACATATTTTCCCTTTTGAGATATTCCCGGAAGCTTAGCGCCCGCAGTCTTCAAACTGCCATCTGCATTCTTTTCAAAATCACCGACCGCATTGTAATAGCTTACGTTAAACTCCTTGTTCACAGCCAGCTTCTTTGCTTTGCCGTTCAGGGTTCCGCTTATGACCGGTATGGGCTTATTCACTACTGCCACGCCCTTTTTCTCCGTATAGCTGTAGCTTAGATCTCCGCCGGCGCTGAATCCCTCAGATATATCATGAGGTCTTATAGAGAAATAAAGCATCAGCTTATCCGAATAATTCCCTTTGCCGGTTACCGTTATGAGAGGCATTTTCTTCAGCTGATCGGCATTTACACCGCTGCCTGCTTCCGTAACAAGCTTGCCCTTTCCGGTTGCGGTATTCGCCGCGATCATATTTGCATTTGTATTGTTCTTAAATGCTATCGTGTAATCTTTCTTTTCAATAAGGAGTCTGTCTCCGTCGTATACTTTTACAACAGGTTTCAGTGCGGCGCCGGTATAGTCGGCGATATATACCACCCTGCCTGTCTTTCCCACATCCACACTGTCAACGTCCTCAAGCTCTACTCTCATGCCTTCGGGTATCGGAGGTGGTGCAGGTTTTTCTTTTTCCCATGCAGGGTATAAGGTGGTATTTTCGGTAAATACTGTCTTTTCACCAAATTCATATACCTTATCACCGTCTTCCGTAAGCGCCCAGCCGATCTGTTTGTATCCCTCTCTGGTAAACATGGCACCCTTAAGGGTTACCTCACTTCCGACCGATATTTCTTCGCTCACGTTTGTTCCGATTCCGGCACTGCCCTTATCGTAGATTATGGTTATCTTTTCTTCAGCAAAAACAGGATAAAGGATCATATCCTGTGTAACCGTTATCTTCTCCAGAAGTTCATAACCGGCGCCTGTCCCGTCGGCTTTGGTATTCCAGCCCGACTGTTTATATCCTGCCTTTGCAAGGGTATAGGTTTCTCCTCTGAGCTCAGTCACGCAATTGCTGGCCACATCGTCAATATATTCTTTAGTCTCTTTGGCGATCCCCGGTTTATAAGTGATCGTATTCTTGGTTGTCCAGTAAGGGTAAAGAACTATGTCTGCATCCTGGTCATAGATCTCATAGAGGTCATATGCCTTCTCGCCACCGTCAGTCAATGACCATCCGCCCTGAGCAAAGCCTGCTCTGGTATATAAAGCACCTTCAAGCATGAATCTGTCTCCGCCCTCTTTGGCTACATCGAGAGCTTCTCCGGTTCCGTTTGTACCCGGCCTGTAGGATACGGTCTGAACAGTGGCTACATTCAGATAGTCGTATCCGTTATTTCCGTCATGTGCACGGCAATTTATGGAATAGCTTCCGGTCCTTACATATGTTCTGCCTCCCTTTTCATAGCTGTATCTTGATGAAGGCAAGTACACATTTATCGGTCCGAAGATCGCATAGTTGTTGTATAACTTCTCTGCTTCGGAAAGGTCGATCAGTACGCTTCCGCCATATATGTTCACCTTCGGGTAGATTGTGTTTGAACCAGTAAATATACCGTAATTTGAACCGGTCGCTTCAAGCCTTCCGCCATTAATATCTACATTCGAATATCTTATGGTCGGTGTTGTCGTATTTCCCTTATAAGCTCTTTTAGATCTCGGAAATGCCTGAAACAGGCCTGCGTTTACAGTCAGCGTACCTGAACTGCCTAAGCATCTGACTGCAGTATACTGTGCCTCAGTGTACAATGTACCACCATTTAATGTGATATCTTCCATGGTGTACATTGCAAAATAATTGAAGCTTGCATCCTCTGTTGCCGTGGAGATAAGTTTTACATCACCTGCGCTCTGGATATAACCATTACTGTCAACAGCATGCTTATAAGCATTTACAGTGACGTTTCCGCCTCTGATATCCACGTCATTCGGGCTTTCTATACCGTAGCCTGTAGCCGTTACATCTACATTTCCACCCTTAATGATGACTTCATCTCCGTATATGGCAGTGTCGTTTCTGTTCTCGGGATTTGATGTTTCAACATTAAGTTTCGCATCCACATTCAGCGTCATGCCTGAACGGATTGCCTGATCGGTCGCAAAAATATCAAGTTTTCCGGTTCCGGTAATATTGATATTTCCGTATGCAAAGATACCGTATTCCGGTTTTTGAGTTCCGTATCCTACCGATGCATTACCGTTTACTACGAGGTTAAGGTCACCTTCTGTATAAATACCTGCATTCAATGCATTTTCGGATACGTAAGGTACGTCCACACGCAGATCGTTTATCGTAAGTGTGGATGTTCCCGGCTCATATGACCATCCGCTTCCTGAAAGATTCGCATCCGTAACTGCAGTTTCTCCAATATAAAGATATGTATTATCCTTAGCCTTTCCTCCGGTAAGTTTTGCATATTTATATTCTGTATATTTACGCGAGAAATCGTTTACAACTACAGCGTGTTCCGCATCTTCTCCGGCCTTTACGATCAAATCTTCTCCAAGATATAACGGTGTATAAACAACTTCGTCAATCTTTGGTACTATTCCGTTTTTGGTATTGATCGTTACGTTACCGCAATTGATACTTACTCCATAAAATGATGATACATCTTCTATATTCCCGTCGAGCTCTACGGCCATACCATAGCCGTCTTTTCCTTCGTTTATGACATTTACTTCTCCGCCATCCACAACAAGTGCCTGAGAATTAGTTGCACTGGCATTTAATGCAACGGGAGGCGTGCTCTCTCCACCGTAAATACTGCCGCTGGCGCCTTTTGTCGTCAGGGTTACTTTTCCGCCCATTATGTGCACTGCCGGTGCATCGTAGCCACTGCTGTATACGGCTGTGGCACCATCCGCCAGGGCTATTGCACTAAGAGAACCGCTTTCAACACGTATACCTTCACGTCCGCGTGATCCGCTTGTGAGGATAGTCGTATACTGGGAATACAGATCCAGTGT
>CACZSE010000102.1 GCA_902783735.1 uncultured Lachnospiraceae bacterium | reverse complement strand
TAATATATTCCAAAAATTCTTTGGCATCTTCTTCTTTCTTAAAGCCGTTTTCCTTATAGAGATTCGGATTACCGAAATATTTACTCTTTTCGGTAACCTTCCATTCACCTATATAGGAAACCTTTTCACCTGTCACATTGCAATCGTCAAATGTGACATTTATCTTATAGAACGGAGTTTTTACAAACTCTCTGATCTCACGTTCACGCTTTACTACCATTCCCTGAACACAGGTCATGACTCTTCCAACAGCTATGACGGTCCTGTCGGCTTTAAGAAAATCGGTTATCACATTTCCGAATTTGAGCGTCAAAGCCCTCGAAAAATTGATACCCATGAGGTAATCTTCTTTCGCTCTTAAATATGCGGCATCGGACAGTCTGTCATATTCCGTCATGTCCTTGGCTTCACGTATACCGCGTAAGATCTCGTCTTCCGTCTGTGAATCTATCCAAACTCTTTTGAGAGAAGCTTTTTTATTGAATCCGGCTTCCTGCATGACCAGCCTTTGAATGTATTCACCTTCTCTTCCGGAGTCTCCGGCGTTATATATAACATCCACATCTTCCCTGTTAAAAAGATGCTTTATCGTCTCAAACTGGTCTTTTACATTGTCAATGATCTGATATTTATATTTCGAAGGAACAAAGGGAATGGTATCGAGGCTCCACCTTTTCAGAGCAGCATCATAGGCATCGGGATAACACATAGTGACAAGATGACCCACACACCAGGTGATGATATAATTCTCGGACTCCATGTAACCCCTGTTGTTCTTCATCTTTTCCTTAAGGGCGGATGCAAATTCCCTGGCAACGGAGGGTTTCTCCGTTATTATAAGTTTTTTACCCATATTACATATTGTCCAGTGTTACCAATCTGATATTCTTCTTACTGCTTGAGGCAAATTTAAGTTTCTCATCGAAGCCCTGAGCCGAAATGAGCATGCAGTAATCCGCTCTTATCCTTGCCTGTTTTGCACAGAACAAAAGCCATTCATAATCATCGAATCTTATCATCGGCTTTTCCCAGTTGCAAAGTACCAAAAGAGTATTACCGTTCTCATCGCCGGCAATAAAATCAATGGTACCGAGCTTTCCGATCCACCTGCCAAGCTTACTGTATCTGATCGGCAGATTTCCGTGAGCATTTTGTACCTCAAGATATTCCCTGCAGACGATAGGGAAAAATTTTGCAGTATATTTCTTTAAATTCGGCTTGATATGCTTATCATAGAAAGCCGCCTTGGAATCATATTCAAGTTCATCTTTAAACGGGAATAGATATTTGTATGTAAAATCCACATAGTTTATACAGATATCGTATATACCCTTCTGAGTATTGTTCCTGCCTTCGGTATCTACGGAAAACTCTTTTGTAACAAATCCGAGTTCCATGAGATTCTTTATGTAGACGCTGATCTTTGCACGAGAGAACAACGTATGATTGTAAAGGTCATTAAGCTTGTTCTTTCCCGATGCAAGCGCACACAGAATGGTATTGTATACACCTGTCTCACGAAGCTCTTTTTTGACCGCCTCTTCACCGTAGGTAAGAAGAGGTGAATTTGTATCTAAAATATTATTTATGATATTTTCCTTAAGGCCCTTGTTTTTGTCAAAATATGTCCAAAGCTTGGGAATCCCTCCCAATATTGCATATCCGCTGACACATTCATCGAAACGCATCTTTGAAAAATGATCTCTGAATGCAGAAAAGCCAAGTTCCTTGACTTTAAAGAAACCCGTGATGTTCTTGGCATCCATTCCGATCTTTTTGACCATGCTGTTCTCAACCCATTCAATGGATGAGCTGATAAGGATAACAAAATATGTATTCTCGCTCTGTGACAAAAACTTAAAAAGATTCATCGTAAATTCGGTGGAATACTTTAAAAGATACTGAAATTCATCAAATATCAAAACTCTCTTTGTACCGTCGCTTTGTCCGGAATCTATTGCGGCAAAGAGTTCTTCGAAATCGGGATATTCCTTAAGCCCAAGTTCTTTATGAACATAGTTGCTCCAATGATAGAGCTGTTCTCTTTCATAGAGAGGCTTACACTCAAAATAGAGATTCTGATCCATGTCCTTTGTAAACTCTCTCGCAAGAGCAGTCTTTCCGACACCTTCAAGGCCATACATGATCATAACCTGATTATCCGGTCTCAAATAATATGTATTTAACAGATTGATCTCCGCATCTCTTCCTATAAGCATATCGATCTCCTTAACCTCATGATACAGATCAAAGTTCGGATCTTTTGATTTCCTTACTGTTCAAAAGTTCATCTATCTCTTCGAATCTCATCGGTCTACCCAGGTAGAATCCCTGGATGTTCTCACATCCGATATTTTTTAGCAGGCTGTACTGAACCTCCTGTTCGACACCCTCGGCGATAGTATCAAAGCCCAGTTTTTTACTTAACATTATGATGGATTCGGCTATGGTCCTCGTAGAACCGTCGGTTACAACATCATCTATAAAGGACTTGTCTATCTTTAGTGTATCGATGGGCAATTCTCGTAAGTAAGATAACGAAGAAAAGCCGGTACCGAAATCATCCATCGAAAACCTTATACCGAAGTCCTTTAGAAGCTTCATCTTGTGAATGATCTCGTCCATGTTGTCTATGAAAACGCTCTCCGTTATCTCAAG
>CACZSE010000101.1 GCA_902783735.1 uncultured Lachnospiraceae bacterium | reverse complement strand
CTTCTCAGGAGATAAAGACCTGGCAGCAGGCATATAAGATCATGAAAAAGGGAATGAGGGAAGTGACGCTTTGATACTTTATACGATAGTAGTCATTACCACCGTGTTCGCGGCTTTATTTGCAGTAAGCAGGCCGCAGATGATGAGTGGTGCTACGGGAAGATCATTTGCATCGGACAGGAGGGGGATCGGTCCCTCCAGACAACAATTGCTCAACCGCATCTGCGTGAGCTTTATTTTTGTGTCCCTGTTTCTGTTATGTGCTCTTAGGATAGAAGTCGGCAATGATTATATTACCTATGTTCAGAATGCACACGAGATATATGTGGGCGGCGTAGTCGTTACTGAGATAGGCTATAATCTTGTCGTAAAGGCGCTTTTTATGCTTTCCGGATATGAGAACTATTTACTTGTTTTCGCATTTTTCGGATTTGTCACCATATTTGTCTTCTTGAGATCCATGTATGATCAGAGCGATATGTTTGCCATGAGTTTTGCTCTGTTTATGGCTCTCGGCATATATTTCAGATCCTTCAGTACCGTAAGATACTACTTTGCTTTGGCTCTGTCATTATATTCAATAAGACATATCATTAAGAAGCAATATATAAGATTTGTTTTAGTGATAGTCTTTGCGGCACTTTTTCACAAATCGGTGTTAGCTGTCATACCACTGTATCTGATATGCAGTCTCAATTGGAAAAAGTGGTTTTATCCGTTGATGGCAGCAGGTGCGGCGGGCCTGTATATTTTAAAGGATCAGGTGATGGATGTGGCATTAAGACTTTATCCCTCGTATAAAGATACCATTTATCTGACCCAGGATGTGGGACTTCGTGAAAGCATACCGTCGCTTTTACGCTGCGGACTTGTACTGATACTTGCGGCAGTATGTTACAAAGAGGCTGTCAGAGATAATAAAGAAAACAGAATGTATATGAATATGACAATACTGTCTGTGGCTTTGTATATCGGCGGGTCGTTCATACCGATGGTATCACGTTTCGGGTACTATCTCATTACACCTCAGATATTGCTTATCCCGGGGATATATACCCGCATAAAGGATGAAAAGAAAAAGAAGTATGTGTTGCATGCGGTGATCGCTGCATCGGTTCTTTATTATATCTACTTTTTATATACGGCTTCAAAGCCCGGCATCGCAGTACTCCCCTACAGGAGCTGGCTGTTCAATGAATTGGAGTGGAACAACGTTGAAGAAATGCTTATATATAATCGTCGTTAGCTTAAATCCCGGAAAAAGGTTAAAAGAGACTCTGGACAGTATTTTTTCCCAGACCTGCAGTGACTACACAGTGATCATAAAGGACGGAGGTTCTTCGGACGGAGCACTTAAGGAGCTCATGGATTCGGATTTCTTTAACGGTCGGGATAACGTCAGGATTGAGATAAAACCGGATAAAAGCATATATGACGGCATGAATCAGGCAGTCGATATCATGAAGGAGCAGATAACCTGCGATATGAAGGATGATAAGAGCCCCTCATATTGCATGTTTTTAAATTGCGGAGATGCTTTTCATGATGAAAATGTCCTGGCCGGTGTTTTGCCGCATTTACAGGCTTTTGACAAGCCTCATATAGTATACGGAGATCAGTACAATATCATTCAGGGAACAAAAGTGTCTTCCGCTCCTGAGGTCAATGAATTTACTCTGTTCAGAAACGTGCCCTGTCATCAGGTCTGCTTTTATGACACGAGGCTGTTTGATAAAAGATCATATGACACAAAATACAAAGTCAGAGCGGATTATGAGCATTTTCTCTACAGCTGTTATGAGGAACATGCGCAGTGCGAGCACATAGATGTTATCATTTGTGATTACGAAGGCGGAGGCTATTCCGAGACTGCCGAAAATCGTAAGCTTTCGGCTCTTGAACACAGGGAGATCACGGACAGATACATGGGTAAGTCGGCTGCACGTTACAGAGCGATCATGCTCTTAACTCTGGCTCCTGTTCGTACCAGACTCGCACAGAGCAAAAAGTTTTCCGTGTTTTACAACTCTCTGAAGAGCAGAGTATACCGTTAGGCTGTGAATATAAAACGAAGATTTTTTCCTTTCAGACAAGCTCTCGCACGAATGGGTGCCCTGGCAGTACTAAGCTCTTATACAAATGTGTGCCCGGTGCTATAAGTTGAATTATGAGAATACTTTGGTTGTGTAATGTTATTCCGCCGGTTATTGCGGATCAACTGAATATTGAGACTACGGTTAAGGAGGGGTGGGTTGATGCTTCTCTGAGAAGGATGCTTTCGGATGAGGAGCATGACATCACGCTGGGAGTGTGCATGCCTTCCGCAAGCATTGATGTCCCTTACGTGGCTGATAAAGTGACGGTGTCGGGTAAGGACGTAGATGCTTTCAGATTTTTGGAGAAGACGGAAACACCGTGGATTTATGACAAGACGCTTGAAAACGTATTTTCAAATATATTAAGAGAATTTAAACCTGATGTCATTCATATCTTCGGCACGGAATATCCGCATGCCTTAGCCTGCGTCAGAGCGTGTGAGAACAGAGAGAAGATCCTGGTGGGAATACAGGGTGTCATGTCTGCCTGTGCAAAAGCTTTTTGCGGCGGTCTTGATGACAATATAATAAATGCATCCACATTTAGGGACATGATCAAACATGATAATATTGCCATGCAGCAGCATAAGTTTGAGATCAGGGCAGGCTTTGAAAGAGAGATATTAACTAAGGTCTCTCATGTTACGGGAAGGACACAGTTTGATAAAGAGGAAACTCTAAAGATCAATAAAAACCTTCATTATCATCACATGAATGAGACATTACGTCCCGAATTCTACGATGGTAAATGGAACAGTGAAAGCCTGAAAGATCATAAGATATTTGTTTCGCAGGCAGATTACCCGCTAAAGGGTTTTCATGTTTTACTTGATGCCATGCCGGGCATCCTTGAGCATTTTCCCGATACGGTCATATACGTTGCCGGAAACAGCATCACAGGCTATACAACGCTTAAGGAAAAGATCAAGATAGGAACCTACGGTAAATATCTGTTAGATAAGATGAAAAAATATGATATTGTCGACAAGGTAAAGGTTACCGGCAGGCTTGACGCTCTTAAGATGCGTGACAGATATGAAAACAGCAGTGTATATATTTGTACGTCGTTTATAGAGAATTCTCCGAATTCTCTTGGTGAGGCAATGCTTTGCGCAACTCCTTCCATAGTTCCAAAAACCGGCGGCATACCGTCTGTGGCATCCGATAAGGAGGTCATGTTCTTTGAGACAGGCAATTCAAACGATCTGGCGGATAAAGTGATAAGTCTTTTTTCGGACAGTACAAAGGCCGGGGAGTTATCAGATAACAGTAGGATAAGGGCAAGACAGACCCATGACAAAGATATCAATTATTCACGATTAATGGAGATATATAGCGAGTTATGCCAAGTATAACCATGATCAGTAATTTCATAAATCATCATCAGATCCCATTTTGCGAGGAAATGTATAAAAGATTGGGAGATGATTTCTGTTTTATCCAGACAGAGCCCATGGAGCAGGAAAGAGAAAATATGGGCTGGTCCGTAAATGAAGATGACATACCCTATCTTAAGCTTCTTTACAAGGATGAGCAGGCCTGCAAAGATGCGATAAATAACTGCGATATGCTTTTGGCCGGCTGGCAGGAGAGAGAGGATCTTATTTTGCCAAGGATAAAGGCGGGTAAGCTGACTTTACGTATTAGTGAAAGGATATACAGAGAAGGCAGATGGAAGGCGGTTTCCCCAAGAGGTCTTGCCAGAAAATTTAAGGAGCATATCCGGTTCAGAAATAAGGATAATGTATATCTGCTCTGTAACGGAGCATATGTTGCTTCAGACTTTGATCTTATCGGTGCATATCCTCACAAAAAGTTTAAATTCGGTTATTTCCCGGAGTTTAGGCCCTGTGACATGGCACATAAACCGCCCAAGGATGAGATACAGTTTATATGGGCGGGACG
>CACZSE010000100.1 GCA_902783735.1 uncultured Lachnospiraceae bacterium | reverse complement strand
CTGCACCAAACATCTGTCTGAATGCAAGACGACCGATACGGCCGAAACCATTGATTGCTACTCTTACTGCCATTTTAAAAATCCTCCGTAAAATGTGAATTGATATATTTTATTTTGGCAAACGAAGTTTGTCAAAAATTTATCAGCACGTTTATTCTACAATGAAAATCAGCCAAATTCAAGACAAATTTATACAAAATGCAAAAAACGGGCATAGATAGAATTTATGTAAATTGCACTAGGCGATCACAATTTATGATATGATGCGATACGGCCTTCAAATGTACAATAATACTCAAATCCGGCTGCTTTGAGTGCCTCATAGGCCCTGTCAAAATCGGCGCCTTCATATCCTGCCGAGTGTGCATCGCTTCCAACGGTTATGATCTCTCCGCCAAGCTCTTTATATCTCTTAAGTATATCCGTATTTGGATGAACATCCTTAAGATAGTATTTTCGTATTCCCGCAGTATTGACTTCTATTCCCCTTCCGTTGTCTATGACAGTCTCAAGGATCTTATCTATGATATCTTTATATTTGAAATAACTGTAATTTTTGTCCGTCTCGGGCGCATATCTTACAGCATAATCCAGATGTCCGACAACATCATAATTGTTAAAGAGCTTTACATTGTCCAGTATGCACTGAAAATACTCTCTTAAGGCTTCCTCTTCGCTTCGTCCTTCAAAATATTCCGGATAATAAGGATCGCGTCCGTTTACGATATGGCACGAAAATATGATGAAGTCGAAATCAAAGGATTTTGCATAGACAGCATTCTTTTTAAACGCGCTTGTCTGCATGCCAAGCTCCACACCGAAACCTATCTTGATCCGATCCTTATACTTTTCTCTTAATCCGAGCAATTCGTAAAGATACGAATCGGTATTGAGATCGAACATTCCCTCCTGCGTACGTTCATCATAGGGGAAATCGATATCATTGTGTTCGGTAAAGCATATATGAGTAAGCCCTCTTTCTATTGCCGACCTGACCTCATCTTCCATGGGTGATTTGCCATCACCGCTGTGTGTACTGTGTAAATGAAAATCTGCTTTAATAGCCATTCTGTTCCCTTTCTGTAAGTGATATGCATTCTTTCAATGGTTGCATTATACACTAATTTTTGTATTTTTAATATGTTAAATAAAAAATTAAAAGGACCATCAGACCGATGATCCCTTTAATATATTATCCTCTGAGATGTGCTTTCTGATACACCTCTCTCAAATGATTATGATTCATATTTGCATATATCTGAGTTGTAGATATATCGCTGTGACCGAGCATCTCCTGAACACTCTTAAGATCTGCTCCGTTCTCAACCAGATGAGCGGCAAAACTGTGTCTTAAGGTATGAGGAGTTATGTCCGTTGTAATGCCTGCTTTTCTGCTGTAATACTTGATCAGTTTCCAGAAACCCTGACGGCTCATGGGCACTCCCGAACAGTTTACAAACAACTCGTCGGACTTATTGTTCATGACAAGTGCTTCTCTTGAATGCTCAAGATAATTGATCAGAGCATTTCTGGCTTTTAATCCGAAAGGTATGATCCTTTCCTTCCCGCCATGATTACATACGATATAGTTCATCTGAAGATTAAGATCCTCGGATTTTAACGTGATAAGCTCGGAAACTCTTATTCCTGTCGCATAAAGCAACTCGAGCATAGCCTTGTCCCTGATCTCCTTAGGGGTATCTCCGTTCGGCTGCTCCAAAAGAGTATTCACCTCATTCATCGTCATGATCTCAGGTGCCTTCTTTTCGATCTTAGGCGATTTAAGTATTCCGCTGATATCTTCACTGACCATCCCCTCATAGGTCATGAAGTGAAAGAGTGCCTTTATGGATGCGATGTTTCTTGAGATGGTAGCAGGCTTAAAATCCTCTTTTACCATATAATCCATATAAGCCGAAAGGTCTTCTTTACCGATGTCCCTGACATCCGTGATCTTTCTTCCCTCCAAAAAAGCGACAAACTTTTTAAGGTCCCTTTGATAAGACAACTCTGTATTCGATGATGTCTTTTTCACGTTATGTAAATATGAAATAAAAGCATCTATTTCTTTTTGCATACTGTGTTTTTTCTCCCGCTTAAACCCTGTTTTTGTGTCGGTAAAACCTATTATAATCAACTAATTATGTAAAATCAAGGCGCATTTTTCAGCCAAAAATAAGGGTTTATGCGGTTTACACAAAATGTTGCCAACGTTGTTTGAAGCGCGTACTACATGTTGTGAAAAAATTTTTAAAAATTTTTTTGAAAAACCTAAAAAATTTACATAAATTTGCTTTTTCAGATTTTTATGTTGATAAATTATTGTAAATTTACCGGGATACATGAATAAAACTCATCATAGAAAAAGCCTATGCCCTATCATATCAAGAGCATAAGCTTTTATCCTATTCCTTATTCTGATTTACATACATCATGACCGCACTGATCGTCTTACTGTCTTCGATCCTGCCCTCTCTGATAAATGCCACAAGCTGTTCCGGTGTATAAGCCTCCACATCCACAAACTCATCTTCATCAAGATTCTGTACGGATCTTTTAAGCTCCGTAGCCAGATATATGTGTATCTTCTCATTTGAAAATGCGACTGTAGTATATAAGGAAAGTAGTTTTTCAACATGACCCGCTATATATCCCGTCTCTTCTTTCAACTCCCTGACCGCTGCATCCTTCGGATCTTCACCCGTATTTAAACCTCCAGCGGGTATCTCCAGCGTCTCTCTCTCAATAGAGTTTCGATACTGTCTCACCATGAGTATGCGTCCGTCATCCAGTACTGCAAGAGCCGCTGCTGCTCCCTTATGTTCGATATGATCCCACATTCCTTTATGGCCGTTCGGAACGAGTATCTCATCACGATAATAGTCTATGATCGCACCTTTACTCACCAATGTCCTGTTTAATCTTTTGTATTCATTCATGACCCGTTATCTCCATGTACAATTCAAGGTGCCAGAATCTGACACCTCATGATCATTAAGTCGTATTATATTTCTTTCAGACGCCCGTAAGATGGTTATATGTTCGGCGAAGACCGTATTGGGTCTCGGTACTTAGTGATTCAGGAACGTCAGTGACTGAGAACTTAGCACCGCTAGGGGTACCCAATCCGTGCGCAAGCAGTGTCTGAGACGAACATATAACCGCCTTACAGGCTGTCCGAAATGCTATTTTGTCGTCTTAAGCTTCTAAGAGTTTCTCAACGCTTGCAAGCTTTACGCAGAGAACAAATATCTCAAGAGCCTGTGCGAGTTCCGCTATCGGAGGGAATGTGGGTGCGATACGGATGTTGCTGTCGTTAGGATCCTTCTTATAAGGATATGTTGCTCCCGCTCCGGTAAGTGTCACTCCTGCTTCTTTACACATGCTCACGATCTTCTTTGCACAGCCGTCAAGAGCGTTGAATGATACGAAGTATCCTCCGTGGGGATTTGTCCATGTACCGATCCCGGCATCTTTGAGTTCTTTATCCAGTGTGCTTAAAACCAGCTCGAACTTTGGACGTACTATCTCGGCATGTTTCTTCATGTGGTTCTTCATGCCGTCAAGATTCTTAAAGTATCTTACATGACGAAGCTGATTTAACTTATCATGTCCGATAGTCTGGATAGTAATTATCTTCTTTATGAATTCAAGATTATTCTTGGATGATGCGATAGCTGCGACACCCGAACCCGGGAAGGTCACCTTTGAAGTTGAGCAGAACTCATAGACCATATCGGGATTTCCTGCTTTTTCGCATTCACCGAGTATCTCGAGCAGTTCTTCCTCAACACCGTTATAAAGATGATGGATGATGTACGCATTGTCCCAGTAGATACGGAAATCTTCTGCCGCGGGTTTAAGACTTGCAAATCTTCTTACGGTTTCATCGGAATATGTAACACCTGAAGGGTTTGCATATTTAGGTACGCACCAGATACCCTTAACAGCGGGATCAGAGTTTACATACTTCTCTACCATGTCCATATCGGGACCGTTTTCTGTCATGGGGATATTGATCATCTCTATGCCAAACTGCTCTGTTATCGCAAAATGTCTGTCATATCCCGGCACAGGGCATAAGAACTTAACCTTATCAAGCTTACACCAGGGCGTTGAACCGCATACTCCGTGTATCATGGAACGTGCAACGGTATCGTACATTATATTAAGAGATGAATTACCGAAGATTATAACATTGTCAGGTGAGACACCCATCATGTCACCCATGAGTCTTCTTGCCTCGGTTATACCAATGAGTTCACCATAGTTTCTGCAGTCCACTCCTGCTTCGGAATGAAACTCACTCATGGGATTGAGTGTGTTAAAGAAGTCAGCCTCCATATCCAGCTGCTCGGCACTGGGAAGTCCTCTGGCCATATTTAACTTAAGTCCCTTGCCCTTTGCATCCTCATATGCTGCCTGAAGTTCAGCTTTAAGTGCTGTAAGTTCCTCTTTTGACATACTCTTGTATGCTTTCATGATCAATCTCCTCTTAAACTGATTTATAAGTTTACATCATTTTGTATCATTGTATACAATTATTCAACCTACGATATTATACCCTATGACTTTAAACAGCACAAGTATTTAATTAGATACAATCGCGCATCTGTCCGGATATTTTAATCTATTTTATCTCTGGTAATGTTATTTGCCCATGTGTGACTGTAGAAGTGCTTAAACACCCACGGCCATTTTACAAACTCATCCGTGCAAAGTAAGAAATATACCACCTTTACAGGAAGTTTGAACACAAATGCTGCAAGGAGTCCCAGCGGGACCGCATAGCACCACATATCTATGGTATCGCATTTGAATCCGAATTTGCTGTCCCCGCCTGCTCTGAACACGCCTGCGATAAGGCACGTATTTACCGATGTTCCGGTTATATAATATGTATTGATGAGCAGCATGAATCTCAGGTAATCAAGTGCTGTAGGGGATATTGCTGCCTTATGCATGGCAAACGGCATGATCGCAAGAACGATGAGACCGCCTATGATACCTGTTACGACTGCCAGTCTCAACAGTATATGACCCGTACGTATGCCTTCCTCTCTGTTGCCTTCCCCAAGGATCTGTCCGACTATGATCCCGGATGCCGAACCTATACCGTAGCACATGACACAACCCAGGTTTCTGACAACATTTACGATCGAATACGCCGCCACCGCATCCGTTCCGAGATGACCTATTATGACAGAATATACCGAGAACGCAAGCGACCATACAAGATCGTTTCCTATTGCCGGCAAGGCCATAGTCATGAAATCCTTCTGTAAAAGCTCATGCCTTTCAAACATTGTTTTCAGAGTAAGTCTGACTTTGGCTCCTCTTAAAGATACAAATACACAACCCATAAGCTGTATGAACCTGCTTATGGTCGTAGCTATGGCAACTCCGACCACCCCGAGCTTCGGTGCGCCGAAAAGTCCGAAGATAAATACCGCATTCAGACATACGTTGCATACTAAAGCCGTGGCCTCCAAAACCGTGCTGGTAGAGACCCTGCCTATACATCTTAAGATCGACATATATACCGCGCTTATTGCCCAGAATAAAAGTCCGGGAGCAATAAAGAACAGATACCTCTTTCCTATATCGATCAGTTCTGTATCCGATGTATAAATGTACATAAGATATTGCGGTATCGTCATGCAGGCTACAGCTCCTATCGCTGCAACACCGAGTGCAAACCTCAGACCGATACCCTCGATCTTTTCTATGGTATCAATATCACCTTTTCCGTAATACTGAGCTGCCAGCATTGCGATCCCTGTTCCTATTCCGTATAAGAACATGAAGAGTATGCCTACCATGCTGTTTGCAAGCGAAACGGCACTGATGGCACTTTGTCCTACTGTGTTGAGCATCAGAACATCGACACTGTTGACGGCAGCATCAATGATGTTTTGAAATATGATGGGCAATGCAACTACCCATATTTTTTTATATGTTTCCTTATTCTTTGTCAGCATTAAATATTTTCTCCGATAAATAAAAATGAGCCCTTTCGGGCTCATTTATTACAGATTCAATCCCTTTGCCTCATCACAGCCGAGCATGATGTTCATGCACTGTATCGCCGCTCCGCTGGCTCCCTTGCCCAGATTATCAAATCTTGTCGTAAGCAGTATCCTTTCTTCATTACCGGTGACAAACAGCTGAAGTCCGTCCCAGCCGGAAAGATTGTTTGCTCCTATAAATCCGTTTGTATCAGCTTCCGAACCAAACGGCATGACCTTTATGAAGCGCTGTCCCTTAAAGTATTCACTCATATATTCGTGAATGCTCTCGGGTGTCTGTTTACCGTTTAACATATCTGAATAAAACGGAAGGCTAACAAACATACCGCTGTAATAATCGGCTATTATGGGTGAGAACATTGGGGTTCTTTCAAGCCCTGATATTTTTTTCATCTCTTTAAGATGCTTATGTTGTTGTGAAAGTGCATACTCACGCGGTGAATCAAATTCCTTGTTTCTGTCGGGTGATTCATAGACCGCGATAGTCTTTTTGCCTGCTCCGGAATATCCGCTTACAGCAAATGCGCTTACCGGATAATCTGCAGGAACGATGCCTCCTTTAACCAAAGGATGAGCTATTGTTATAAATCCGGTAGCATAGCATCCCGGAACAGCTATTCTCTTTCCTGTACGGATAGCCTGTCTGTGGTCATCTGAAAGTTCCGGATATCCGTATGCCCAGCCCTCTTCGGTTCTGTGAGCTGTTGATGTATCGATAATCTTTACATCGGGGTTACTCACAAGACTGACCGATTCCCTGGCAGCCGCATCGGGAAGGCATAAAAATGTAATGTCAGAAGAATTGATCATTTTAGCACGTTCTTCGGGATCTTTTCTGAGCTCGGGATCGATCTTCATGATATTTATATCATCCCTGCCTTCAAATCTCTCATATATACGAAGTCCTGTTGTACCCTCGCTACCGTCTATAAAAATGTTGACCATATGAAATCACCTCAAATCTGTAATAATCAATTCCTTTTTGAAAATAAGATCACATAAATGCAGTTAATCCGCATTATTCATCTTAAGAAGCTTTGCTGCCTGGTCGGCTGCTATGCAGGCATCTATTATTTCCTGTATATCGCCGTCCATGATCTTGTCTATCTTATAGAGTGTCAGATTGATCCTGTGATCCGTTACTCTTCCCTGAGGGAAATTATAGGTACGGATCTTTTCAGATCTGTCACCTGTACCAACCTGGCTTCTTCTTAGATCGGCCTCTGCATCGTGAGCCTTTTGCTGCTCAAGGTCGTACAGTTTTGCTCTTAACAGCGCAAAAGCCTTTGCTTTATTCTGTATCTGGCTCTTCTCTGTCTGAGAATAGATCACTATGCCTGTAGGCATGTGTGTAAGTCTTACGGCCGAGTCTGTCGTATTTACGCACTGACCGCCGCTGCCGGATGCACGCATAACATCTATACGTATATCTTTTTCGTCAATGACAACATCGACCTCTTCCGCTTCGGGAAGTACCGCAACGCTTATGGTCGAAGTATGAATCCTTCCGCCCGACTCTGTCTCGGGTACACGCTGAACACGGTGAACGCCCGATTCATATTTCATGACGGAATATGCGCCCTGTCCCGTGATCATGAATGTAACGGACTTCATGCCACCGATACCGATCTCTTCCATTTCCATGGTCTCAACCTTCCATCGACGGCTTTCGGCATAATGAATATACATTCTGTAGATCTCTGCCGCAAAAAGGGCAGCCTCATCTCCGCCGGCACCGGCACGGATCTCCACAATAACGTTCTTATCGTCATTGGGATCCTTTGGAAGAAGCAGTATCTTCATCGTATCTTCAAGTTCCGCAATACGTTTCTTGGCATCAGACAGTTCTTCCTTCAGCATCTCGCGCATATCATCGTCGGATTCACTCTCAAGAAGCTCCAAAGAATCCTCTACCGTCTGTTTGCATTCTTTATATTCCTTATAGGCATTTACTATGGGAGTTAAGTCGCTCTGTTCCTTCATAAGAGAAGTGAATCTCTTCTGATCATTTGCAACATTCGGCTCACTAAGTTCATTCATGATCTCTTCGAATCTGTGAAGCAGATCCTCAAGTTTGTCAAACATCTTATATCCTTCCCCACACCACTCTGTCTAAATGGGCGTAATCCTGTACAACCGTCACGTCCTTAAAACCCGCCTCTTCCATGAGTGCGATCACGGGTTCTGCCTGATCGTAACCTATTTCAAAGAAAAGTTTTCCGCCTCCGTTAAGATACTGCGGACTTTTCTTAATGATCTCTCTGTAAAAATGCAGACCATCCTCTTTCCCGTCAAGGGCAAGTAATGGTTCATAGTCTCTTACCTCTTCCATGAGTGTCGGTATAACGTCACTTCTTATATAGGGAGGGTTCGAAACTATTATGTCAAATTTTCCTCTGACATCATTGAACAGATTGCTCTGTATAAATTCTATCTTATCTTCTTCGAGGTGCTTTTTTCCAAGGCCACCTGTTTTAAAGAGTATGTCAAATGTATCGTCAAGTATGAGTCTTCCGGCATTGTCCTTCGCCACATCAAGAGCTTCCTCGGAAATGTCGACACCCACGCCCTCACAGTCATTTGAATAATAAAGAAGGCTCAATAATATGCAGCCGCTTCCGGTACACATGTCAAGTATCCTGCTGCCGTCGTCGAGTTCTTTAAGAACCTCCTCAACAAGGATCTCTGTATCCATCCTTGGGATGAGTACATTCTGATTAACCGAAAAAGTTAATCCCATAAACTCCTGCTTGCCGGTGATATACTGAACCGGATAATGGCCCAGGCGTCTGGTGACGGCATTCATGAATATCTCGGATTCTCTTCTTGATATGATCTTATCGCCCTGTAAAAACAGTTCTTCTCTGTCAACGCCGCAAAGGTCCTCAAGCAATATCCTTATATCGCAATCGGCATTTTCAATGCCTTCAGCCTCCAATTGTTCCACACCTATGTCATAAGCTTCTCTTCTGGTCATATGCTAACCTTTCCGACATATGTCTCAAGCTTGTGCTTCATCGAAATTCTGATCAAGAAAATCCTTCCAGTCAAATACTCCTTCAACAGATTTTATGGCAACTTCGATCATATCATCATCGGGTTCTTTTGTGGTAAGAAGCTGCAGCATCATGCCGGGAGCCGAAAGGATATTTACCAATATATTGTCGTGTCTGCCGGCAAATCTGATAAACTCATAGGAAATCCCCGCTATAACAGGTATGAGTAAAAGTCTGAAAACAATTCGCAGTGCGGGATTGTCCACTTTGATGAACATAAAGAGGATAATGCTTATGACCATGACTATAAGAAGAAAACTGGTCCCGCAACGTTTATGAAGTCTGGATGCCTTACGGACATTTTCAACCGTGAGTTCATGACCATGCTCAAGACAATTGATGCATTTATGCTCCGCTCCGTGATACATGTAAAGACGTTTTATGTCCTTTAACATTGTAATGAGTACAATATAAAGTAAAAAAATGACCAGTCTTACAAGTCCCTCTATAAGCGCAAGCACAGATGAGTTCATGATATATCTCTCAAATATCGATGAAAGATAATACGGAAGAAAGATAAACAGTCCCATGGCTATAAGTATCGAAAGAACGATGGTAAAGCCTGAAGCGATCTTTTCTGCTTTATCTTTAAAGACCTTCGCCAAAAAACGATCGAAAGCAGTCGGAGTATCCTCTTCTTCCATGTAAAATTCCGAAGAATGATTGATCGATCTCATACCCAATATGAATGAGTCGGCAAAGTTAAACACTCCTCTGATAAAAGGGATCTTAGTTAACACGCTTCCGTGCATGACACCGTGATACTCGGTGATCTCGAGGTCTATGTCTCCGTCAGCCTTTCTGACCGCTATGGCATATGCCTCTTTATTCTTCATCATGACTCCTTCAAGGACAGCCTGTCCGCCTATCCCCGAGTTACATACTTTTTTCTTCATATGTATTTTTCCTTAAATAATAATGTAAAAGGTTGAGATTATATGTAACCTCAACCTTAGATAGTCTTTGCAGCAAATTGTTAAAAATCTACTTAACGCCGTATTTCTTGTTGAACTTATCGATACGTCCGTCAGTTCTTGCACCCTTCTGCTGACCTGTGTAGAATGAATGGCACTTTGAACATACTTCAACGTGGATCTCCGGCTTTGTAGAACCTGTTACAAAAGTGTTTCCGCAGTTGCAGGTTACGGTTGCCTGATAGTACTCAGGATGTATTCCTTCTTTCATGATTTCACCTCTCTATATCAATGTTTTGTATCGTTCTCATCCACGCTGTTTTACAAACAGCGTTGTTATTATATCATAGCGATATCTGCAAGGCAATACCCAAATTAAATAATCCTGATCTTTTTCATCATCTGACAGAACTCTGCATTATTCTTTGTATGGGCAAACAGGTCGATGACCTTATCAACAGCCTCATCTGCTTTCATGGAATTGAATGCTCTTCTCATGATATTGACAGCCTCGAGTTCATCCCTTGTAAGAAGCAGATCTTCTCTTCTTGTTCCCGACTTCGGAATGTCTATTGCAGGGAATACTCTCTTCTCCGAAAGTTTTCTGTCAAGCACGAGTTCCATGTTACCGGTTCCTTTGAATTCCTCGTAGACAACATCGTCCATCTTTGATCCTGTATCTACAAGCGCTGTAGCAAGCACTGTAAGGCTTCCTCCCTCGCGCATATTTCTTGCGGCACCGAAAAATCTCTTCGGCATGTGTAAAGCCGCGGGATCAAGACCACCCGACAGTGTACGTCCGCTCGGCGGAACCGTCATGTTGTAGGCTCTTGTGAGTCTTGTTATTGAATCGAGAAGGATCATTACATCCTCTTTTTGTTCAACAAGACGTTTCGCTCTTTCTATGACCATCTCCGCAACACGTCTGTGATGATCGGGCAGTTCGTCGAATGTAGAATAGATCACTTCAACATTTGTACCACGGATCGCTTCTTTTATGTCTGTTACTTCCTCGGGACGCTCATCGATAAGAAGGATGATCATATGTATCTCGGGATTGTTCTTGAGAACAGACTTGGCTACTTCCTTTAATAAAGTTGTCTTTCCGGCTTTGGGCGGAGATACGATCATGCCACGCTGTCCCTTACCGACAGGACTGACAACATCCATGATACGCATCGCTACCGATGCTCCGGGAGCCTCAAGCGAAAGCTTTTCGTTGGGGAAAACAGGAGTCATGTCTTCAAAGTTTGTTCTCTTTGAAGCAATCTCCGGCGCCTGACCGTTAATGCTCTTAACATACAATAATGCGGCAAACTTTTCGGCAGGAGATTTTATACGGGTATTTCCCATGATGATATCGCCCGTCTTCATGCTGAATCTTCTTATCTGGCTGGGTGCCACATATACATCGTTTTCGCCCGGAAGATAATTGTGCGATCTTATGAATCCAAAGCCGTCGGGCATGATCTCAAGAATACCCTCTGCGGTGATACCGCTGTCCAATTCATTTATGACCGCTTCCTTTTCCTTATCGCGCTGCTCCTGACGGACCGCACGCTGCTCGGGAGTCTCCTCTTCTATGGCTTTTATTATCGCAGTCTTTGAAATAACGGCTCTCTCGTGTTCAGACAGTTCCTGTTCTTCACCTTCCGAAGAACTCTCAGCCTGTACATTGTCTTCTGAAGCCTTTACATTTTTAGATGCTTCACTTTGCTGTTTTTCTTTCTCATCCAGCTCTACCATGGCATTTATCACTTCTTCTTTTCTCATGCTTGAAGTGCCTTTAATGCCCCTGCTCTTAGCGATCGCTTTAAGATCGACCAAAGCAAGTGTTTCATATTTTTCTCTCATATAATACCTCATCAATCGGAAATTACACAACGAATGTTGTAATGAATACAGACCATGTCTGATATGAATTACTCTTAATAATATAAACCAAAATTTCTAAAAATCAAGCACTTTTATAAAAATTTAAGGAAACAGGAAGCCCCTAAAGGCTTCCTGTCGTATCTATCCCTCTATAAGATCATCGATATTTGATGCATTTGCCACACTTGCCCTGCATGAAATGGTATCATTTTCAAACGGCTTCTTGTCCACAAGATAATTGTACATGAGAACTATCGGATCATGTCCCTGTCCGAATGAATCCTGACTTATGATCGTACCGATGACACCGTTCTTAATATACGGGAACAATGCAGGTGTCAGATCGAAACCAACGACCTTTGTCTTTCCTTTTGCACCTGCGTCAACAACGGCGCGCGCCGCATCTTCAGGAAATCCGTTTGTAAGGAACAGCACCTGTATGTCCTTATTTTTCTGAAGCCAGTCTTTAGTCTTTTTGTAAACGTCCTCACCGTCATCCAAAACAGTTACTTCACCCGCAACCTTTATGGCTTTATATTTGGCGATCGCATCGGCAAATCCGCGTTTTCTTTCAACATTTCCTATAACAGTGGGATTGCCCATGAGTATTCCCACGGTTCCGGTCTTGGAAATAAGATCAGCTGCTGCCTTGGCAGCCATCTCACCCTGAGAGACAGAGTCCGATTTAACACATGCAACTCTCTTCGAAGTATCATTACAATCGCAGTTAAAGGTCATGAGCTTTATGCCTTTGGATCTTGCCTGATCGAGTACCTGATCCACTCCTCCCAAAAATCCGGGATAAATGATGGCATCAAAGTCCTCATTTATGAGACTCTTTATATTGTTTCTTACCATTTCATCAAAATCGCCTTTCCCGGGTAAGAGCGGAATAAATCTTACAAGGGCATTGAAGCTTTCCAGTTCCTTGAGGGCATAATTGGCACCTCTCTTAACTCCGTACCAGAAATCGTTGTCGTACATGCTGAGCATGGCGATCTTTATCTTTTTTTCATGCTTTGTATATGTAGGAAGCACTCCTGTATCGAACCTCAGCAAAAGCTTCTGTATGCCCGATAACATGCCGTCAAGAGCCATGGTGTTCTCACCGATCATGGTCGCTTCGGCCGTTACCTCCTGAGATACGCTTGCGATCTCTCCTGTCATCTCATTTATATCATGAGCCGCATCGTAAAGCTTAACCGCAATGTCCTTAGAATGTTCGGCATTGCCTTCCATGACGTCAAACATTGAGTTCATCTCAATTATCTTATTTTGTATATCCGAAGTGTTCCGGTTTATCGTCCTGAAGGATTTGTTCACTTCAGAAAAAGCCTGTTTACTGGTATTGAAAGTCTCGGTACATTTTACGATGCTGGATGTTACAGATGAACTGCTGTGCATGATATCGGCAAGGATGGAACTGATCCTGTCCATGCCTTCCTTTGTCTGCTCTGACATCTGAGTCATCTCATCGGCAACTACCGCAAATCCTTTTCCTGCCTGTCCTGCTCTTGCCGCCTCAATGGAAGCATTAAATGACAAAAGCTTAAGCTGGTTGCTTATGCCAACTATAAAATCACCGACAGTATATACATTTTTGATCTGCTCATTAAACTGGTTTAATGTATCATTGATATTGTTCAGATCCTTGGATACAAAATCCATCTGTCGAGCATATCCTTCAAGATCACTTATGCCCGTATGACTGATCTTTGTCATCTCCTCAAGCATCTGCTTTATGTTTAAAACATAATTGCTGATCTCATCGAGCTGTGCGGAATTTGATTCTATGACAGCCATGTTATCCTGTACCATGTCTAACTGCTCGGTAGTCTTTTCCTCAACGCTCATGGTATTTCTTGCGATCTGTTCGGTACCGAGCTGATTGGCCTTCATGCTTGCCGTGAGTCTTTCCACCGCATCCGAAATAACTACCGTATTCTGTTTGGTAGATTCAATGAAAGTTAACAGATTTGACTTAATAAGATTCAGGCCTGAAGCCATAACATCAAGATCATTTTTGTTGCTGCTTACGGCAATGTCGTCGATATTAAGCTTTCCTTTGACGATCTGCTGGGCATTTTCTGCCATGTTGGCCTGTTTTCTTTTTCTTATGAAAAAAACAGCAACCCCGCCTATGATCACCAGACATTCGATAATTGCAATTACGATCCAAAAAGTCATCATATACCCCTGCCTCCATGAAACTCTGATCATTTACCGGCTTATTTGATCTGAATATCTGACAATTTAGTCTTTATGATCAAATATGTAACCCTATACATAATTTATTATATCACCGGGCGCTTATGACTGTCACTGTTTTTAAACAATAAAAAAGCAGGAATATCAGATATTTTCATCATATCGGATATTCCTGCCGATCATTCTGTTACTCTATATAAGAGATCTTGCTTAGCCGAGCTGAGCAGCAACCTCTGCAGCGAAGTCCTCGTTCTTCTTCTCAAGGCCTTCACCGGTTTCGAAACGTACAAAACCTGTGATCTTAAGATCTGCTGCTACACTCTTAAGGTAAGCTGCAACAGTCTGCTTTCCGTCTTCAGCTTTAACATAAACCTGATCGAGAAGGCTGATCTCCTTAACCTGCTTAGAGATACGTCCGTCTACAAGACCGCTGAAGATCTTGTCATTTACATAGTCTGCCTTGCCTTCCATAGCAAGTCCTGCAAGTGTTGTCTTAGCTGCATCCGAAAGGAAGTTGAAGAGGAACTTGTTGCTCTTTTCCTTCTCATATGCTGCAAGATCTTCTTCGCTCCAAAGCTTATCATTTACAGCCTTGTCAAGAAGCTTCTGAAGAATGGGCTTGGGAAGTGAAGCAGGATCATTGAGAGCACTGTCGATCGTGATCTCCTTAAGCTTAGCCATCTCGTCTGCCGAAATGTCATCTCTGCTTACATACTGAGGATTCATTGCTGCGATCTGCATCGCAATGTTCTTAAGAGCCTCTGTTACGGCGTCGCTCTTAGATCCCTCTGCACCGAGGATAACACCGATACGGCCGCCGCCATGGATATAGTCAACAACGATAGGTGCTTCGATCTTCTTAAATCTTCTGATGCTCAGCTTCTCACCTATTGTAGCGATCTTTTCTACAAGTGCATCATTTACAGTCTTTGCCGAATCGTCTTTCCATGTCTCAGCCATGAATGCATCATCCACATCTGCAGATGCGCTGTCAAGAGCCTGAGCTGCAACTGTCTCAACAAATGCCTGGAATGTCTCGTTCTTTGCAACGAAGTCTGTCTCTGAGTTAACCTCAACAACTGCTGCCTTACCGTCTGCTACGGCTGTACGGCAGATACCTTCTGCTGCTATACGGCTGGCCTTCTTAACTGCCTTTGCAGCACCGCTCTTTTTAAGGAACTCAAGAGCTTCGTCCATATTTCCGTCACACTCTGAAAGTGCTTTCTTACAATCCATCATGCCTGCGCCTGACATCTCACGCAGTTCTTTAACCATTGCTGCTGTAATAGCCATTGTTATATCCTCCTATCAAATTACTCTGCGTCTGCTACTTCTTCGATATCGGTAGCTTCAGAAGCATCTGCTGCTGCCTCTTCTTCTGTGTAAACAGACTCACCCTGGTTAGCTTCGATAACAGCGTCTGCCATCTTTGATACGATGAGCTTTACGGCTCTGATAGCGTCATCATTTCCGGGGATGATATAATCAAGTTCTTCGGGATCACAGTTTGTATCTGCAATACCGATAAGTGTGATGCCAAGAGCCTTAGCTTCCTTTACGCAGATAGCTTCCTTCTTGGGATCTACTACAAATATAGCATCGGGGATCCTTGTCATGTCCTTGATACCGCCAAGGTTCTTCTCAAGCTTATCCCACTCTTTTCTTATCTGAATAACTTCCTTCTTGGGAAGTACGTCAAATGTTCCGTCCTCGCTCATCTCCTCGATCTTCTT
>CACZSE010000099.1 GCA_902783735.1 uncultured Lachnospiraceae bacterium | reverse complement strand
TATTGCTGCCGTTCTGATATCTTCTTTGTCTATCAGTCCCTTATCATAGGCTTCAAGTATAGATCTGTATGTACAGCCACAGTTAAGATCGCACCCTTTCTTAAGAGCCAATGCTGCGCTCTCCTCTGGAGATGATGTGACCTTATGATTCTCATGAAAATCTCTTATTGCCCAGCAATCGGATACGAAATGTCCCTCAAACTTCCAAAGCTTTCTGAGCACATCCTCCATTAAATATGAATGACCGCAGCAGGGTTCTCCGTTTGTTCTGTTGTATGCGCCCATTACGGACTCTACATCACCCTCTACGACCAATGTCTCAAATGCAGGAAGATAAGTCTCCCACATATCCTTCATGTCGGATCTTGCATCAAAAGAATGACGTATTGCTTCAGGTCCCGAATGTACGGCAAAATGCTTGGCACATGCACCTATCTTTCTCACTTCACCATTTCCCTGCAAGCCTTTTACAAATGCCACGCCAAGTCTTGAAGTAAGATACGGATCTTCACCCAATGTTTCATGACCTCTGCCCCATCTTGGATCTCTGAAGATGTTTACATTGGGAGACCATAAGGTCAGTCCCTTATATATGTCACGATCTCCTTCCGATGTATAAGCATTATATTTTGCTCTGGCTTCTGTTGAGATCACCTCTGCCTCTTTTTCAATGAGTTCATCGTCCCATGAGGCTGCCATGCCTATAGCCTGCGGGAATACGGTAGCACTTCCCGCTCTTGCGACTCCGTGAAGGCCCTCACTCCACCAGTTATATTCTGCGACGCCGAGTCTGTCTATAGCCGGCGCGTCGAATCTAAGCTGGGTTGCCATCTCTTCAAGCGTCATCTTATCTACCAATGCAGTTGCCAGTTCTCTTGCTTTTTCTCTGTTCATATTTACCTCTTTTTCAATTATTGCTTTTTTATATACCAATGTTGCTTTTATAGATTCATTAAATTATAATGGTTGCATGGAAATATTACATGAATTAAACACAAAAGAATATGTTCAACCTGTTTCATCGCCCTACAACCGGGTGTTGGAAGGTCCCGAGGAAATTGTTCAATATCTGCCCGGTTCACATGTACGCATCTGGCACAATGAAGAACCGAATGCATATCAGAACCACTATCACAGCTGTATCGAGATCATATATATGCATGAAGGGGATTGTATCATCAAAGTTCCGGACGGTTCTTATACTCTTCATTCTTCCGAGATCATAATGATACCGCCTTACATGATGCATCAGATCGCATGCCTCAGGCCCATGAAACAGTTCATTATACTTATGGATACAGAACCCATAACAGGCTTTAATCTGTACAGTTCTCCCACTTCGACCATTAACAGTATTTTACTATGCAATAAAGAGAATTGTCCACAAATATATGCTGACGTTCGTAACAATGTCATCGACATGATAAACTCCTATTTTACCAATTTGAATATGTGGGAGGTTGAAACCTATTCACATCTTTTAAAAACACTTTCCCTTTTGAGTCGCACCTCAATAACCAGGGAACAGAACGATATACATCCTCAGTCGGATATATCAAAAGAACACTATGACAAGTTCTTTGAACTGCTTCAGTATATAGAACGAAGCTACAGCGAACAGCTCACACTGGATGATATGGCCAATCACGTAGGCTTCTCAAAATTTCATTTCGAAAGACTTTTCAAGGAATATACGGGAACTACATTTTATGATTATCTGACAAACAAAAGAATGCAGCACGCCAAACAGCTTCTGGCTACAAATATGGGAATAACCGATGTAGCATTTTCGTGCGGCTTTAATAACCAGACTTCCTTCTGCCGATCGTTCAAGAAAGTGTGTGGATGTCCGCCGACAGAATACAGAAAGAGAATGAAAAATGATCTGAATGCATAAAAAAGACGTCTTCGTTATGAAGACGTCTTTTAATGTTTTGTTTATTAACCCTTTACTGAACCTAAAGCTACACCGGCAACGATGTACTTAGCAAGTAACAGATAAACGATGATCAGAGGAAGTACCGTAAGGGTAAGTCCCATATAAACTGCACCGTACTCTGTCTTGTAGATATCACCCTTT
>CACZSE010000098.1 GCA_902783735.1 uncultured Lachnospiraceae bacterium | reverse complement strand
TCAACGCCTATGACTGTTGCACCGGCGTCGAGCAATCTTTTTGAGAGGTGATATCCGATAAAACCGGCCGCCCCTGTTACAAGATATATGTAATCTTTTTCAAACTGTCGCATAGTTAACTCCCTCAAATAGTGCATGCATAAAAATCCACTATTTACTATACCACGTTTGTTTACATAAATCCATAGCAGGGGCGGTTTTTTATTCTTCTATATGTTCCATTCCCAGGGCTATGATGGACCTTACATGTTCATCTGCCACGGAATAAATGATCGATTTGCCTTCTCTGCGGCTTTTAACCAGCTTACTCTGTTTAAGTATCTTAAGCTGATGAGATATGGCAGACTGGGTCATATTTAACCGCTCCGCCAGATCGCAGACTGCCAATTCGGATTCGCATAGTTCAAATAAAACCTTTATGCGTGTTGAATCTCCGAACATTTTAAACAATTCCGCAAGATCGTAAAGCTCGTTTTCATATTTCTCGCTACTCATGAGTTCCTCCGTTCAGATCTTTTTTACAAACAATGCCCTGATGGCATTTAAGACTGCTATGACCATAACACCTACATCGGCAAATATCGCTACCCACATATTTGCTATGCCCAGCGCACCGAGTAAAAGACAGATAAGCTTTACCCCTATTGCAAATGCAGTATTTTCATAGACTATTCTCATGCACTTTTTTGCAATGCGTATCGCTTTGGATATCTTCAGCGGATCGTCATCCATAAGGACGATATCGGCCGCTTCTATTGCCGCATCCGAACCAAGAGCTCCCATTGCTATGCCTATGTCTGCTCTTGAAAGAACAGGGGCATCATTTATGCCGTCACCGACGAATGCCAGTTTTCCGTCACCTGATCCGGATGATATCAGTTCTTCCACCTTTGCCACTTTATCGGCAGGAAGCAGTTCGCTGTAAACCGCTTTTATACCCAGCTTTTTTGCTACGTCATCGGCGACGGCTTTGATATCTCCGGTCAGCATTACAGTGTTCTTTACGCCGACCGAATGTAAAGAATCGATGGCTTCTTTTGCATGTTCTTTTATGACATCGGATATGACGATGCAGCCCGCATAAATACCCTCAACGGCAACATATACAAGGGTGCCTATGGTACCGGGAGGAGTTACAGCTATACCTTCCGATCTCATGAGTCTCTCATTGCCTACCAAAAGTGTCTTATTGTCCACCTTTGCTTTTATACCATGTCCGCTCAGCTCTTCTATATCATGCACACGGTCTCTGTCTATCTCTTTATTGTATGCATTTTTAAGGCTTACACTTATGGGATGATTTGAATCGCATTCCGCCAGAGCAACATATTCGATGAGTTTTTCCCGTGTTATATCATATTGCCCGGAAGTGCATACATCCGTAACCTCAAACACACCCTTGGTCATTGTTCCGGTCTTGTCAAAAACTACAGTACCGGTCGTTGAAAGAGCCTCCAGATAATTTGATCCCTTAACAAGAATACCATTGCTGCTCGCTCCTCCGATACCGGCAAAAAAGCTTAAAGGTATGCTGATGACCAAAGCACATGGACAGCTGATGACCAAAAATGTAAGTGCTCTGTATATCCAGTTCCCGAGATTTGCATCTCGACCCAGTAACAAGGCTATTACAGGCGGGATGACCGCCAGCGCCAATGCCGAACAGCAAACCGCCGGAGTATAATACTTTGCAAATTTTGAAATGAAATTCTCGGATTTTGATTTTCGTGATGCCGCATTTTCAACAAGGTCCAGGATCTTCGATGCGGTTGACTCGCCAAATTCCTTTTCTGTCCGTATGTGTAAAACGCCGGACATGTTTATGCATCCGGAAATAACATGATCGTTTGCTTTAACATCCCTGGGTACGCTTTCACCCGTAAGTGCCGCGGTATTTATCATGGATGTTCCTTCGGTCACGATACCGTCAATGGGGATCTTCTCTCCCGGACGGACCACAATGATCGAACCGACAGCTACTTCGTCGGGATCTGTCTGCTTCAATTCTCCGTCCTCTTCGATATTTGCATAGTCCGGACGGATATCCATGAGATTTGAAATGTTTCTTCGGCTTTTTCCGACAGCGATACTCTGAAAGAGCTCTCCAATCTGATAGAAAAGCATTACGGCAACCGCTTCAGTGTAATCCGAGCCGTAGGCCAGCGCAACTATTATGGCGCCGATAGTAGCTACCGCCATAAGAAAGTTTTCATCAAAGACCTGTCTGTTGGCTATTCCCTTTGCCGCTTTCTTTAAAATATCGTATCCCACCACAAGATAGGGTACCATGTACAGCAAAAACAGAAGCAGCCTTCCACCGGGCAGACCGAAAATATACAGATTCTCGTAATCTAAAAAGATTTCCGATACTTTTATGACTATCAGGCACGCGATTGATATAATGATCTTTTTCAGTGCCTTTTTTTGTTTTTTATTCATAGCTGATACCGGATCTTAAATGTAGATCTCGCAATCGTCTTCAACTTTTTTGCAGTTTGCAAGAACCTGCTTCATGATGCTCTTGTGATCTGCTCCCTCGTCAAATTCCACTTCCATCTTGAGAGCCATAAAATTCACGATCGCATTTTTGACGCCCTGAGTCTTCTTTGCGGCTTCTTCCATCTTGTTTGCACAGTTTGCGCAGTCAACTTCAATATCGTATTTTTTCTTCATGATGATTCCCCTTACGTGTTCATTTTATCAAATTAACATATGAGCAACTATTCATATGTTAATTTCATTATAGTCCTCAGAATCTGTTTGTCAAGCAGATATAGCAGTTTTTTTATATTTTATCATATTCGGATATCTACCGAAACCGGTGTCGATATGTCTGCAGGCGAAATTGACACGCCGATACCCTGTGGATCCGCGATCGGGTTCAATGACAAAGACGGCATGTCAAAGCTTGTGTTCTTTACGGTACTTCCTTCGCTAAACTGCATTTTTATATATGCTTTAAGATAATCCATATCGGCTTTCATTATTGCTTTGTTTTCAGAAGCCCTGTGCTTACGCTTAAGTTCCTCGAGATCTTCCTTACTCATGTGAGGGTCCACAACCTCCATGGTCTCAAGCATTTCCATGGATTCTTCAAGCTGCTTTAATTCTTCTTCACCAAACTCGGCTATCATCTGATTGATCTTAGCCAGTTCTTCTTCGCTTATTACTGCCGTTTCCTCTGAAACATCTTCCAAAAGTTCTTCAGACATATTTTCTTTAGCTTCAAATATTTTATCTTCCTTTTTTGAGAGTGTCTCTTCGTTAGCTAAAATTATGGAATTTCTCAGATCTTTGGTATTATCGGCCGCCTCATCACGCTTCCCTGTAACGGCTACCAGTTCCTCCAGCTCAATATGATGCTTCTTCTTTCTGGCAACCATTTCCATCCGTTGTGCATGGGCAAGGGCAGCCTGGAGTTTCTCGGAATCTCCGCCCGCAAAAGCTAATTTACGCTTAACCTCAAGAACCTTCCTCTTTGCCGCCAATACGGCTACAGAAGCTCCCTGTGTTGTCTTCGCTCTTTGTATCTTAGATGAGACCTCTTTATAGTTATATGTATAATTACTTTCATCCTTTTCCTTTGAATCGGCCTTCTGACTGTCCTCCATGCCCAAAAGCTCACTGACCTTATCCGGAGAAGTTAATGCCTGCTTATCAGTCTGAGTTTGTTTAAGATCACGCAGCATTTCTCGCATTTTCTGCTTCTGACGTTCTTTTTCGGCTTTTGCTTCAGCTTTAAAGTTATCAAAAAAGGATGAGGAGGGATCGTTTTGATATGTCGAATATGAACCGGAATTGTATCCCCGGTTCTGCATATTGTTTTGTGGCAGTGATGTATAACCCGAACGGTTATATGCTGATATACCCTGTATATATGACATAGAACTTACCTCCTTGTAAGATGACATCAAATTCCTTTTTGATGTTCAAGATAAAACAGATATCTCATTTCTTATATCGACCGATCGATTGAATATGTTTATATCAATATAAAAAAAGATGTCGCCCCGAATGACCCTTTCACTCGAGGCGGCAATCCTTTTTCAATAAGTTATTTCATCTTGGTAAATAGCTTTTTTTCAGCTTTTTATATCTTTGACATACATGAATGTGATAGATTTTGAACCACTGTATGTCTTAGAACCCTTAACAGGCTTGATCGTGATCTTACCGGTCTTTCCGTTTTTCGTACCGGTTACGGTCACAACATAATCCTTGGGATCTACATCCTTACCGAAAGCCTTGACCACGAGCGCAGCTGAAACGTCTGCATTCTTTACAAGAGTATCTGCCGAGCCTTCAATTACGAATGTAAACTTTCTCTTGCCGGATTTGATCTCATCCTTTGTTGCTGCTCTCATGGTAGCAATAGCTTTGCCTTCGGCATCCTTAATGATATTCTTTGACTTATCATTATTCTTGGTCTGAATTACTACAGCCGAAGAATTAAGGCCTGTCTTAACAATAGAAAATGTCTTTTCTACAACTGTCTTCTTTGCTTTTGCACTCCATTTAACCTTAGGTGTGTTCTTCTGACCCTTTGCCTCGATCAGCTTAACGATGATCTTGGTCTTTCCAAGGTTCTTATAATCACTGTTAGCATCCTTTTCAACCGTATAATCTACTCCCTTGGTAAGAGTAAGGCCGCCGGCTTTTACAACTATGGGAAGCTCATTGATATTTACTTCGCTTCCTGTATAAGGCTGATTCTTAAGGCCTGATACGGTTAATGATGTAACTTCCTTGGGTGTGATCTCAAATGTTGCATAACCCGAACCAACATAACTCTTTTTACCTGCAACAGTTACTCTTGCCGTACCGATATTTACGTTATTTGTGTACATGAGCGAGTAATCGGTCTTCTTCAGGGTTGTCCATACTTCTTCACCCTTATCATTCTGACTCTTGATCTCTACTGATTTAACAGCAGGTTTAAGAGCTTTTCCTGTATACTGCATTGTGCACTTGTTAGTATCTTTGTCCGCCTTTGCGAATGTGATCCTGATATTATTGTTTGTAATGCCGACTGTCTCAGAATCTGCAGCAAGCACTTCAAATACATTCTTCTTCTTTAAGGTTCCTTCAAAGTTTCCAAGGCCCTTATATGTTGCAGTGATCTTAACATTATTTTCAGGCGATTTAGCTACAACCTTATTCAGGTACTGGCTTGTCTTGGTTCCGTCTGAGTACTCTACATAGTAATCCTTACGGAATGTAAGCTGATTGCCCTTTGTATCCTTAACCTGAAGATAAGGAGCTACTGCTTTGTCAAGATCCTTTTCATATTTGATGTTCGGGATGATCTCTGCAGTTCCTTCAAACTTCTTTGCTGTGATCTCAAATTCTGCAGAGCTCTTTCCGGGATAAGCACCGATTCCCTGTACAGTAACGGTTGCTGTTCCTCTCTTGATATTGTTTGAATATGTTACAGTAAAGTCTGTATCCTTCTTAAGACTTACATATTTTCCTGTAATAGGATTGTAAGCTTTAACGGCAACACTCGGCTTGATCTCAAGGCCTGTGTACTTAGCAGAGTACTCTGTTCTTCCGTCTACGACCTTCTTTGTTACTCCGCCGCCACTCAAAGTGATCTGTGAGTTGCTGAGAGTAATCTCGTTTGCATCCGAATAGATATCTACTGCATTGACACCGTTTGTAACCTTGATCCATACATATGCGTTTCTAGTCCACTTAACGTCGAACTTGTCTGTTTCGAAGCTGATATAGCCTTCTTCCCAGTCATCATCAAGACTGCAGCCTATATAGTAAGTCTTGCCACCGTCTCCTTCAGGACAGTAGAAAACTTCTGTATACAGAACGCCGTCTTTGTTATCGTAAGGCTCTTCTGCATCTTCAGGATAGTAAACTTCCCATTCAACTGTAGCTGTCTGAGCGTTTACATCTGCGTATGTAAGATAACCGTCGGGAACTGCATCAAACTCTGCATAGGAATTCTTATCCTTAGATAACTGCCATACAACATTGGTCAATTTACCGGTCTCAGGTATGCTCTTGATACCACCCTTTATGATAGCAAAATCTTCTGTTCCTTCCGGATACTCGGAATCGAAGTTAAAGTTAACTTCATTCATGACTTTATTGTTGCTCGGACTGTAGAAACCGCCGTAAAATTCAGTTGCAGCCCACTTTCCGTCAACAGGCGACTTGATAGGATTGCCTTCTTTGTCAAGTGCTACAAAAGTATAATTTTCCGGATGATCCTTATATACACCTTCGAGTACTTCCGTAAACTCAAGGTCACCGTCGTAAGAGAATAACGGATTAACCTCAAATCTGATATTGTTCTTTTCATCTTTTACGATCCAGCCGTATACTTCAACCATTCTTGAATCGCCGAATCTGTAATCATCGCTGAAATAGAAATCGCTCTCACTTGTAAAGATTGAGTTCTCATCGATCTTTACGCCTGACTTGATCGCATTTTCAAATACTTCTGCGTTACTCTGCTCTTCCTGCTG
>CACZSE010000097.1 GCA_902783735.1 uncultured Lachnospiraceae bacterium | reverse complement strand
GAGCTTGAGGATGCCGTAGTAAACGGTAAGAAGCCCGAGCAGTTTAAGTATATTGGTTTAAGAGATAAGATGGAGCAGAGATAGACGATGAGTAAATATAATTTTAAAGAAGCGATGAATAAACCGGAGCGACTCGCACCCGGTCATCGTATGTGCGCAGGCTGCGGAGCGACAATAGCGGTAAGAGGTGTACTCCGTGCACTTCATGAGGGAGACAGAGCCGTTATCGGTAATGCTACCGGATGTCTGGAAGTATCTACATATATGTATCCCTATACTGCATGGGAAGACAGTTATATTCATAATGCTTTTGAGAATGCCGGCGCTACATTAAGCGGTGTTGAAACAGCTTATAAGGCTCTCAAAAAAAGAGGAAGATTACCCGAAGATGAAAACTTTAAGTTCATAACCTTCGGAGGAGACGGCGGTACCTACGATATAGGCTTCCAGTCGCTTTCGGGTGCGATGGAACGCGGTCATGATATGGTATATGTCTGCTACGATAACGGCGCTTACATGAACACCGGTATCCAGAGATCCAGTGCGACTCCCATGTATGCCGATACGACTACGACACCTGTCGGCAAAGAGTCAAACGGTAAGATGCAGTGCAGAAAGGACCTTGCAAGCATCATTGCCGATCACAATGTTCCTTATGTGGCCCAGACAACTCTTACAAACGATTTTAAGGATCTGTATGTAAAAAGTGAAAAGGCCATCTATACGGAAGGAGCGGCATTTTTGAATGTCATGGCTCCCTGCCCCAGAGGATGGAGATATGAGACATCGGAGATCATGAACATCTGTAAGCTGGCCATGGATACATGCTACTGGCCGTTATTTGAAGTGGATCACGGCAAGTGGACACTCAGCTATGAGCCCAAGAAGAAACTGCCCATCGAAGACTTCTTACGTGCTCAGGGAAGATTCAAACATCTTTTCAAGCCCGGAAACGAAGAGCTGATCGTAAGATTCCAGGAAGAAGTGGACAGAAGATGGGAAGATCTTCAGTATAAGTGTGCAAAAGGATAATGCTTTTATATGACATTACTGACTTATCAGGTTTTTAAAACCGTAGCCGATATAGGGAGCTTTCGAAAGGCTGCCGACATATTGGGACTGACGCCGTCAGCCATCAGCCATGCCATCGCATCCATGGAAGCGGAGCTTGGCTTTTCGGTTCTTACCAGAAGCAAGAACGGCGTAACGCTCACAAACTACGGGGAGCATCTGCTGCCTTACGTCAATGCGGTCCTTAACAGTGATGAATCTCTTCAGCAGTTTATCGCCGAGACAAACGGTCTGAAAGCCGGAAAGGTAAAGATCGGTGTCTTTTCGAGCGTTTGTACCAGCTGGCTGCCTCAGATCATGAGCTCCTTCGAAAAAAAATATCCGGAGGTCGAGATAGAGGTATATCAGGGTTCATACGATGAGGTTGCGTTCTGGATAAAGAACGGCGTAGTGGATCTGGGTTTTCTGTCGGTATCCAGTGCGGGAGACATACCTATCGAACCGCTCTGCAAAGATCCTCTTTTATGCATTCTTCCCAAGGACATGCATCCGAAGGGCGAATACATAGAGATAGAAGAGATGAGAAACCATCAGTTTGTTACCCAGAGAGAATGTACGGATGCCGATATTCAGAATTTCTTAAAGGAAAATAAGCTGACCGTTCAGTCAAATTATCATGTGGTCGACGACCTTTCAACGGTCAAACTCGTGGAGATGGGCTTTGGCATATGCCTCATGCCCAAGCTTTGCATGAACGACATACACTATGATGTCAACATTTATCCCTTAAGAGGAAATCCCTGCAGGATAATCGGACTTGCGGTATTAAATCCCGATTACATGGCACCGGCCGTAAGGACCATGTACAATCATATCGTTGAAGAGTATAAAGATTTGACGTAAACCGTCTTGTTTGGTAATATGAAAAAGACTTGGCTTTAGAAAAGAAAGGTTTAGTATCATGGCTAGAAGACGAATGACCAAACAGGAAAGAACAAGACAGATATATTTAAGAGTTTGTTTTTTATTTGCTCTTATAGCAGCTCTGTTTACCGTTTTATATGTGGTGCTCAATGACGTGAGCAAGACCGAGGTGGATCTCAGTCAATATGCACATATAACCCTTACGGGATTTAACGGTGAGGGAAGCTTAAGCGCAACAGTAGATATCGATGATAAATATGGTGTGTTCTTTAACACCGTTTCGGTGGAATTCAGCAAGTCTGAAGGTTTAACAAACGGTGATGAAGTGACCATAACATACAATTACGACAAAAAAGCGGCAAAGCTGTACAATCTTAAGGTTAAGGCTAACGCTCAGCACTATACCGTTTCAGGTCTGGTGGACCCGACGCCGGTCTCAAAACGTGATCTTTTCAAGGGCATCAGGGTTGAGTTTGAAGGCATTGCTCCGTTGCTGACGGCGAAGATAGATGCTTCGGCCGGAGAGTTTAACGATGTTGTATCTTACGAGATCGTAGATGAAAAAGAGTATTACGACGAGGGCGACACCGTAAAGGTCCGGGCGGTTTTTGATGAAGCGGATCTTGAGGAACTTGATTATGTTGCGACGGTTGCTTCAAGCGAATGTATCGAAGATTTTAGTGTAGAGGGCGTAGACAGATATATCACCGATACCGATGAGATAACAGACGAAATGATGGCCTCTTTGAAAAAAGAGGCTTTATCTTTGTTTACCGATGCTAACGAATATGGCATGAGGATATTCTGCGATGCAGGTCTTGTCCCGGTATATGTAAATAAAAAGACTACCTTTGTGTGGAGTTCTCCAAGTTACATTTCTTCTTATCTGGCTGTACTTAAAGAAGACAAATACGGTAAAACGGGAACTCACATGAATGATATCAAGCTTTGCTTTGAATCTGTCATCAGTCAGGCAGACGGCGCTGCCTGCAAGGCTGAAGTGGTTGTGTGGTTTAAGGATATTGTTGTAAAAGATGACGGAACAGTCGATCTTAAGCTTGACAGCGGAGAGATCATCTCTGCTGACAGGAGAGATTCCCACATAAAAGCACTTGTGAGAAATGAGATAGACGAAGATTACGAATCAACAAAACTCGGAGTATAGATTAAGGATCATTTTCTGAAAGAGAGGGAAAAAACATGGAGCAGTTTTTGAACGGACTATCTGCCGTAAACGATGTGATCAACACCTTTGTTTGGGTCCAGGTCGGTCTGGTACTTTTGATCGGTGTCGGTGTCATTATGACCATATTGACCGGCTTCTTCCAGGTTACTCACATTAAACACTGGATGAAGAAGACTGTCGGCGGAGTTTTTGATAAGGCTTCAAGAAAGAACAAGGACAAAGGAAGTGTTTCACAGTTCCAGGCACTCTGTACAGCATTGGCAGCCACGATCGGAACAGGTAATATTGCCGGTGTTTCGGCAGCTATCGTACTTGGTGGCCCCGGAGCGGTTTTCTGGATGTGGGTCGCAGCTTTCTTTGGGATGATGACCAATTTCTCCGAAAATGTTCTCGGTATATTCTATAGAAGAAAGAACAAAGAAGGCGAGTGGTCAGGCGGTGCAATGTACTACCTTAAGGACGGACTCGGCAAGATAGAAGGCTATGAGAAGATCGGTGGCGTTCTTGCTGTTTTGTTTTCACTCTTTGCCATACTTGCTTCATTCGGCATAGGTAACATGGGCCAGGTAAACAAGATCACGGCAAACTTAAAGAGTGCATTCTTTGCAAATGTAAATGCGCCTGTTCTTTATGGAGATATAAATGTTGTCAATCTTGTGATAGGTATCGTGCTCATGGTACTGGGCGGTATCATTATCATAGGCGGTCTTCAGAGAATAGCAGCGGTTGCTGAGAGAGTCGTTCCCTTTATGGCAATAATATATGTCGTGGGGGCACTTGTGATCTTCATAATGCATATTAATGTGGTTCCCGCAATGTTTGCAGCCATATTCAGGTTTGCATTCGGTGTTAAGGCCGTAGGCGGAGCCGCAACAGGTATCATGATCAAAACAGTCATAACACAGGGTTGCAAGAGAGGCGTATTCTCCAATGAAGCTGGTCTTGGTTCATCGGTAATGGTTCACTCTAACTCAAATGTTGTAGAGCCCATCAAACAGGGACTCTGGGGCATATTTGAGGTTTTTGCGGATACATTTGTCGTATGTACCATGACAGCGGTTGTAGTCCTTTCTTCGGGAGCTATAGACCTTTCTACGGGTCTTGCCGTCGAAGGTGTTGACGATGCTACTCTTGTAGCAACGGCATTCGGTAATGTATTCGGAAGTTTCGGTCAGGGATTTGTTGCGATAGCCATGTTGCTGTTTGCATTTACAACGGTACTCGGATGGTCACACTACGGCAGCAAGGCAGTTGAATACCTTTTTGGCATAAAGGGTACAAAGATCTACAGAGTGATATTTGTTCTTATGATAATAAGCGGTTCACTCATGACATCTTCTCTTGCATGGGATATCTCGGATACATTTAACGGACTGATGATGATCCCCAACCTTATAGGTGTAATATCGCTTTCACCTGTTGTTGTAAGAATACTCAGAAACTATATCGCCAGAAGAATAAAGGGCGAGGATATAGAACCGGTTCTTTCATTTGATCCAGAAACCCAAAAGGAACAGGCTGCAAGGATCAGAGCAGGGGAAGAATAGAACACATCAACATTTTGATTCATTGATCAAGGGAGGGTAAACACCATGAGTTCAACAGTAGGTATCATGATAGCCATAGTGCTGTATATGATTTTTGTTATCGGTATCGGTATATGGTCATTTAAGAAAAACAGCGGCAATACCGACGAATATTTTTTGGGTGGCAGAAAGCTCGGCCCGTTTGTAACCGCCATGAGTGCGGAAGCATCTGACATGAGCAGCTACCTTTTGATGGGCGTTCCGGGTGTGGCATACATGACCGGACTCGCAGATGCTTTTTGGACAGCACTCGGTCTTGCTGTAGGTACATACCTTAACTGGCTGTTTGTTGCAAGAAGATTACGTACCTATACGGTTGTGAGCAATAATTCAACCACACTTCCGGCATTTTTCTCAAACAGATACAGAGATGACAAGAACATCCTCTCTGTGATCGCCGCTGTGGTCATAGTAATATTCTTCGTTCCTTACACCGGCTCAGGTTTCTCGGCATGCGGAAAGCTCTTCGGCAGACTTTTCAGTAATGGCGGAGAACTTACGGTTGAGCGTTATCATACCGCAATGATAGTATTTGCACTGGTTATCATATTTTATACCGTACTTGGCGGATTTATGGCAGCAAGTACATCCGACTTCTGGCAGAGCATCATCATGACATTTGCTCTTGTTGTCATTGTATGTTACGGCGTTAACAGCGTTGGCGGCATGGGTGCAGTTTTGGACAATGCAAGAAGCCTCGCAGGATATTTTGATCTCAATGCCATGCATGATGCGTCAAACGGCACTGCGATCGATTACGGCTTTATAACAAAGATCTCAACATTGGCATGGGGCCTCGGTTACTTCGGAATGCCCCACATCCTTTTAAGATTCATGGCTATTGAAAATCCCAAAAAGCTTGCGCTCTCAAGACGTATAGCTACCGTTTGGGTATTCATTTCTCTGTTCGTAGCTCTCTTTATCGGTATCATGGGTAATGCTATGAGCAACAACGGAGTTATAGAACAGCTTGCTGACGGTGAGCAGGTAATAGTTGTTATCTCTCAGCTTATCGCTTCTCACGGATTTATAGCTTCACTCATTGCAGGTCTCATTCTTGCAGGTATACTTGCCGCTACAATGTCTACGGCAGATTCACAGCTTTTGGCTGCTTCTTCAAGCGTATCGCAGAATATCCTTAAAGAAGTATTCATGAAGCACATCGATCCCAAGACCGAGATGATCGTTGCCAGAGCTACGGTTGCTGTAGTTTCGATCATCGGTGTTGTTATCGCATGGAATCCGGAAAGCTCAGTATTCGGTATCGTTTCATTTGCATGGGCAGGCTTCGGTGCTGCTTTTGGTCCTACCGTGCTCCTTGCTCTTTTCTGGAAGAGATCAAACATGCAGGGCGCTCTTGCCGGCATGGTCAGCGGTGGTGCCATGATCTTCATCTGGAAGTTTTTAGTCCGTCCTCTCGGCGGTGCTTTCAATATCTATGAACTCCTTCCGGCTTTCATTGTCGCTCTCGTATTCAACGTAGTTGTCAGCCTTCTTACCAAGGCTCCCTCTGACGAGATCGTCAAGGAATTCGAAGCAGTTCAGGAAGCCCTTAAAGCCTGAGTGGAAACCCGGTGAGGTTTAACGCTCGCAGAATGTGGAAACCTGTTGGTTTTTTAACGACTCGTTAAAAAACCGACAGGTTTTTCACGTTCTAAGTTCGTTAATGGACTTATCGGGATTTCTCTAAATAAGACGTTTTCTATCGGCAAAATATTGACAAAAGCTTCCTTGTCTAGTAACATCAGTGATGCGAATCTATGT
>CACZSE010000096.1 GCA_902783735.1 uncultured Lachnospiraceae bacterium | reverse complement strand
TGATGATGATGGGCAGACTCCTGCAAATGAAGTGGGAAAGCTCCTTGATAAACTGGAGTCGGGCGAAGATGTGGTCTATGCTAAATATGAGCATAAAAAACATTCATTATTCAGGAATTTCGGAAGTTATATAAATGAGAAAATGACGGAGTTTCTCTTAGGCAAGCCCAAAGAACTCTATGTTTCCAGCTATTTTGCGGCTAAAAGGTTCATAGTTGATGAGATGTTGCGATATGATAAATCATATCCCTATGTTATCGGGCTGGTTTTGAGATCAACTAAGAAGATAGCCAATGTAACTGTCGATCACAGAGAGCGTGAGATAGGAAGATCCGGATATACCATAGGAAAGCTTCTGGGCCTTTGGATGAACGGATTTACAGCATTCAGTGTTAAGCCTTTAAGAATGGCTACATGGACCGGGATCCTTTGCGCCATAGCAGGTTTTTTGTATGGTATTTATACCATCATCAAGAAGCTTGTATTGGGTGATATGGTGGCTGTGGGATTTTCGGCTTTGATGTCATCTATCATGTTTTTAGGTGGAATGATCCTGTTTATGCTGGGCATGATGGGAGAGTATATCGGCAGGATGTATATAAGCATGAATAATGCACCGCAATACGTCATAAGAGAAGTTACCAAAAAAGACTGACAGTCATCGATATGAGTGAACAAACAAAAAAAATATCAAATATTCATATTCCTGACAAGGTGGTTTTAGTACTGCTGGCGTGGTTTGGAGCTGTGGGTGTGAACGGTACGATCGCATTTAAAGGTGATCAGATACCTTATACCAACAGCTTTCTTGCGTTTGTTATCTTTTTTTTAAATTTGTTTGTTTTAAAGCTTTGTATCGGAGAATACAGGAACCTTTCCATAAAAGAAAAGATATGTCCGCTGGTCTTCTCACTGCTCATCTCATTTTCACTTCACATGGGAGCATCGCTTGAAAAGGCGGAAAATGTGGATTTTAAAAATGCCGGTCTTTATATTTTTTCCTTGCTTTTGGCACTTTTTTTGGCACCTGTCGTTTTTTTCATATGGAATAAACTGCCGGCTTTTTTAAAAGGATCCTTTTTTAAAGATGAGACTAAAGGCTTTAAGTATATACATGTATGGATGATGCTTTTCATTCTTTGGTTACCGGTTTTCTTTGCTTTTTTTCCGGGAGCATTTGTATATGACGCAACGGAAGAATATACGGAAGTTATATCCAGAGCCTTCACTATGCATCATCCGTTGCTGCATGTGCTTATACTTGGCGGGATCGTTCATCTGGCCGAATATCTCGGCATGGATGCAAACGTGGGGATCGCGGTATATACAGTCTGTCAGATGGCCGTATTTTCGGCAGTACTGAGTTATCTCATAATGTGGCTTGGAAAACGGGGAATGAGTAAACGTTTTTTGCTGTGCACATTGTTATTTTTCGGACTGTTTCCCATATTTCCGATGTATGCGGTCTGTTCCGCAAAAGATACGCTCTTTACGGCGGCTTTTCTGTTGGTGGTACTGTTACTTGTGGACAGACTCATTTCGGGTGAAGAGTTTTATAAGAGTAAGAAAATTGCTTTTGTGGTCGCATCATTTATTATGATGCTTTTAAGAAACAACGGCTTTTATGCTTACCTGGCCGGCATGGTCATCATGGCTGTTATCGGGCTCATAAGGAAAGAAGATAAAAGACAATTATCCCGGCTTATGATCCTCATGCTGTTATCCATGATACTGTATCTGGGTGGTTCAAGGTGTCTTATGCTTGCCTGTCACGCTTCCGATGATGAGCATCAGGAAATGCTCACCGTACCGATACAGCAGCTTGCCAGGGTCTATAAATATTCTCCGGAGTCGTTTTCGCAGGATGAACTTATAACTCTCTACGAGATATTGCCTCACGATCATCTGATAACCTACAACTCAAGGATTTCGGATGTCTTAAAATCAGGATTTGATAATCATGCATATGAGTCTGACCCCGGAAAATACAGAAAGCTCTGGTGGAGTATAGCAAAGAAAAAACCTTATATATACCTGAATGCCTGGCTGGCGAACAGCTATGGTTACTGGTATCCGGACATGGTCATTAATGTCTATGGCGGAAATGAGATGTATACATTCACATATAAGGACAGTTCTTATTTTGGTTTTGAGACGGAGCCTCCGGGACACAGAGTAAGTCTTTTTCCGTTGCTGGAACGATTCTATAAGAATATATCCCTTGAACTGTTTCAACAGAGGATTCCCGTGATCAGCATGTTTTTTGCACCGGGTTTTGTATTCTATATATTTGCTTTACACTTCTTCGGACTCATTAAAAGAAAGAGGATAAAGCTTATGGCGGCATACAGCCCTGTGCTCATGCTTTGGGCTACGGTGTTGCTCGGACCTACGATCCTTGTCAGATATGTTCTGATATTGTGGTGCATAATACCGCTTTTAATTTATACATGTGGAGAATCGGATGAGTACAGTTTCAACTGATATAATAATAATAGGTGCAGGCCTTTACGGCTTATATGCCGCGCTGTATTGTGCAAGAAAAGGAAAAAGCGTTGCTGTGATCGAATATGATGAACAGCCGTTTAAAAGGGCAACATATATCAATCAGGCAAGGGTGCACATGGGATATCATTACCCCAGATCTCTTTCCACTGCAGTGAAGAGTGCCGGTTACTATGAGAGATTTCATGAAGATTACGGATTCTGCATTCATGATACCTTTGATCAGATATATGCAACTTCAAAGCAGTTTTCATGGACAAATGCGATCGAATTTAAAAAGTTCTGTGACGCTGCAGGAATCTTTTGTGAACAGATCGATACCGGCAGATATTTTAAGGAAGGGTATTGCGACGGTGCATTCAGGACCAAAGAGGATACATATGATGCCATGCTTTTAAAAGAGCATTTGTTAAGAGAGATCGGACATTGTTCCAATGTATGGCTGAATTGTAATGCAAGAATAAAAAGCATCGTGAAAAAGGAAGACAGTTATGAGCTTAAGCTTGCGAATGATGATATATATGTATCCGATTTTGTATTAAATGCGACATATGCTTCAACAAATCAGATACTGAGTCTGATAACAGATGAGACAGGAAGCCTTGGAGTGAGTAAAACGGATATATTTCCGATCAAATATGAACTTTGCGAGATCATACTTTGTGATACATCCGATGCTCTCAAAAATGTTGGCATCACCGTTATGGACGGACCGTTCTTCTCTGTCATGCCATTCGGAAAGACCGGATATCACTCGCTCACAAGCGTTACATTTACGCCACATGAAACATCGTACGATCAAAAGCCGAAATTTGATTGTCAGCTAAGCTCAGGGGGATTTTGCAGTCAGGATATGCTCGGCAACTGCAACGATTGCCCTGCCAAGCCTCAGAGTTCATGGCCGTACATGTCCTCGTTAGCAAAAAAATATATGAAAGATGAATATGGATTTGAATATAAGAGATCCCTATTCTCCATGAAACCCATACTTAAGACGACAGAAGTTGACGATTCGAGACCGACTGTCATCAAGACGTTCAGCACTTCTCCCACATTTGTGAGTGTGCTTTCCGGAAAGATCAATACGGTCTATGACCTGGATGATATTCTGGAGAAAATATAAGGATAAAGGGCAGATATGAACAAAAAAGAAAACCTCGATAAGAATTTTATTTCCGCTGTTATTTACATGAATACAGCGGACTCCGAACAGGGACTAAAGGACTTTGCAGAAAAACTTACGGCTTATCTGACAGACAGATATGTGAAGTTCGAATTGATCTTTGTTGATGATGATTCGAAGGAATCTTATCAGGAAGCGATACGGGATCTAAAGAAGGAACATAAGGATGCCATGATAACACTGCTTCATATGAGCGGCAGGCAGGGCATGGAGAAAAGCATGAATGCCGGAAGAGACATGGCCATAGGCGATTTTGTATACGAGTTTGACGAGTGTGTCTACAATTTTACAGGTGAACAGCTCGATCTTGTATATAACACCTGTCTTAAGGACAGCGACATCGTAAATTGCTCGGATGAAAAGAAAAACAGCGCCGGATCG
>CACZSE010000095.1 GCA_902783735.1 uncultured Lachnospiraceae bacterium | reverse complement strand
CACCGGAATAGCAGCTTTTTTATTGTCATTAGTGTTGGTTGACATAATGTCACGCAGGGGATAATTCGATTTTTTTACAGTAATTTTCCCTGCCCCACTCATTATATCCGTAAGCAGATCAATGTCACAGTTTTCGGATATCACTTCGGCGACTTTTTCGATCTGAGACTTTAATCCTTCTATCTCATGCGGGAGTTTTAAACCAAGATGTCTGCTGTCGAGCTCGATATCTTTGACTTTCGGAACACATCCGAGGCACTTTACATCCGCTCTTCCTGCCATTTCCAGGCGTTTTTTAATATACGGTCCTGCCTTTTTATAATAAGCTGCTGACATGCGATTGAATATAATACCCTTTATGAGTGATCTCTTATCATCGAAAAGCACTCCGAGCACCTGAGAAACTACGGTTTTTCCTACTCCCGACGCATCCGCAATGAGCACGATCGGAGTATCCGTCAATTTTGCGATCTCGTAAGAAGATGCCGTATCATCCTCAAAAGACAATCCGTCATACAGTCCCATAACGCCTTCCAGAACATTCAGTCTGTCGTGGTTTTTTGACATGATCTGCTTTAGATCTTCTCCGTCACAAAAAAATGAGTCCAGATTCTCACTTTCTATTCCCAATACTCTTTTGTGAAACATCGGATCAATGTAATCGGGACCGCATTTATATGAAACCGGAGTGAATCCTCTTTTCTTCAGTGCCTCCAGAAAACCGCATGTAAGAAGAGTCTTTCCGCTGTTACTCTTCATGGCAGCGAACATTACTCTGGGTATATTCAGTTCATTTGTTTCTCCGTTAGTTTTCATCATAATGTAAATGAACATATGATAACGGGGTTTTGAGCCTTCATCATATGATATGATCCAATGTTTTCAATATCCGTGCATGCTGTCTGTGTCATATAAACATCCTGTACGTCATATTTTGAAAGAAGCTTCTTAAGGTCACATATCGTCTCTAAGCTGACGGCATTTATAACATAACGTACGTGCTCTTTTTTTGCTTTGATGATATCAATTATCTCAAAAAGTTTTCCGCCGCTGCCTCCCACGAATACGCAGTCCGGGGCAGACATATCCTTAAGTGTCTTAACCACGTCACCCTCTATCAGAGTCACATTTGCCGCATTAAACTTATTTATATTTTCTTTTATAAGATCACAGGCCTGTTTTTTTATCTCAAATGTATATACGCTTACGGAAGGATCCAGACCTGCTGCCTCAATGGCTACAGACCCAGTACCGCCTCCTATGTCATATAAAACATCTCCCTTTTTTATGTTCAGCCTTATGATGCTCTCGTGTCTTATCGACTGTTTTGTCATAGGGACCTTATCACGTAAGAATCCGCTGTCTTCGTAAACCGGTATAAGCGGCTCTTTTTGCGGATCATCATTTATGATAAGTGCCGTAAGAACGCCTTTTTTATTGTAACCAATCGCCTCAGACGCTGTCAGAGTCTCGATCATCTCACTTTCATAAGAAAGATCGCACCCTATAACGATCTTACAGTTAAGATCATTTGTTAATATCATATTACCGATCATATTTACATCTTCGGCATCTGAAAGTAATACAAAAGTCTTTTTATTATATCTTACAGAGTTAAAAAGACTCAGTATGTTGTTTACGCTTTTTCTTCCATGAATGCTCATTATACGGGCATCATCGTAGTTAACCCGCATCCTGGAAGCCAGATATGCTACAGAGGATATACCACTGATCGTATGCACATCAAAGTCATCTTCTTTTGAGAACAATTGAACCATACTTGAAGCCGCACTGAAAAAACCACCGTCTCCGCTAACCAGTACCGCAGCATTTTGAATGGCCGGATCCTTTTTAAGCACATCCATTATTTCTTCCGGTTTATACATGTCAAAGACTTTTCTATCATGTATATTTTCAATAAGTCTTTTTGCCCCAAATACTGCATCGGCTTTATCTGTCGCTTCCTTTGCTTCGCGCGTGAGCAGTCTTTCATTTCCCGGTCCGTATCCAACAATGTATATCTGCCTTTTTTTGTCAGAAACATACTTTTTACCGGCAATGATCTCAAATGCTCCAAAGATATCCATGCCCTTTTCACTTACAGGCCGGCTTATAACATGAGCTTCGGCATTCATATCCGAGGCTGCTCTTAATTTCTCTTCAAATCCCCCGGCAAGGCCACTGTCTTTTGTGACGATATGCTTTATATCATACATAGTCATCATCGCCTTATTCATCTCATAGGAAAACGGACCGTGCATGGCAATTATATGTGATGGCTCGATCCCTGCCTGTTCACATATCATAAGACTCTCCGTTACAGGTAAAACTCTTACATAGGTTCTTTTTCTAACCTCATCACTGAGCATATCGCAGAAGATCTTCAATTCTTTGGAGCCTGTAGTCAGAAGAATATTGCCCTCTGTTTTATTGATCGATTCGGCACATTCTTCTATGCTGTCATAAAGACTGATCTCTTCATCTGTCTGTGTACTGTCCCTTAATACCCTTATATATGTAAGGTCTTCTTTATTTACGGCTGTTTCGATGTTTTTAGTGACTTCGACCGCATAGGGATGGGTCGCATCAACTATCACATCTCCTTTTTTTATATCATTTTGCAAAAAGAATCGGCTCATATCGGATGCATCCATGCGTCCCACATGAAGTGTTGCATACTTATTCCCGGGCATGATATCACTGCCGTATTTTGACGCAACACAGACATGATGCGGTATTCTGTTTTCCGCCAGCATATCGGAAAGCCTGTGTCCTTCCGTAGTTCCTGCAAAAATGACTATATTCTTCATCCTTTATATCCTCTGGGAGTAATAAGTCTGTTGTTCTCTGTTTTGGTCTGCGAATTTCCTATAAAAACCGTCACAAACATGTCGATCTGCTCATCCGACAGCTCTTTAAACGTACAAAGCTTTTTTTCCATACCGTCTCTTGCTATGTTTCTTACATAACCGCATGCGGTATCCGGGGCAATATAGGTTGACATAATGTTGCAAGCTTTTTTGAGATAGTCCTGTCTTTTTTTACTTGAGGGATTATATAATACTATACAAAAATCCCCTTTTGCGGCACAGATAAGTCTATTTTCAATAACCTCCCATGGCGTTAAAAGATCACTTAAGCTTATTACACAAAAATCATGACTTAAGGGCGCTCCAAGTATTGCCGCACCTGCCGAAGCCGCTGTTATTCCCGGCACGATCTCAACGTCACTAAATCCGTGTTTTTCGGCGGTTTCAAGAAGAGGGGACGCCATTCCGTATATACCGGCATCTCCGCTGCAAACAAGAGAGACAGTCTTACCTTCTTCTGCCAGTTTTATGCATGTTTCACATCTGTCTATCTCCTGACGCATACCGCTCTCAATATATTCCTTATCGGGATATATGTCTTTTATAAGATCGATATAGACCTTATATCCGATGACGATATCACTGGATTTAACTGCTTCATCAGCATGAAAGGTCATATTATTTTCATCACCCGGTCCAAGTCCCACAACATATATCTTTCCCATCAGAACCTCTTTCTCTTCGCTATCGCAACAGTTATTCCGTCCCTGCTTAGTTTATTTAATATGAGTTCGCTCCCGTTTCCCGCAGCCAGTACTGCGGCTCTCTCACAAACATTATCGACTCCAACGGTCTGTTTAACAAAATCGGATGAAGTAAACTCTCCATCGGCCTTATTTAACAGAGCTGCATCAAATGTGATCAGTGGTATTCTGTATCTGTCTCTCAGATATATCAATGCTTCTTCATCCTGTTTAATGTCTATAGTACAAAGGGCATATATCATATCTGTTGTGATAGCATTCTCATTAAGTATACTAAGGATCACTTCTTCAGCCTTTTTTATGTCCGTATTTTTCTTCATACCTATGCCCACGGTATAGGGTTTGGGAGAAAGAAGCAGTGTATATTCTTTATCCGTACTGTCGGCAATAATGACATCTACTCTCTCTTTGGGCGGATAATCTTTAACGGAGATCGTAACCGGCTTACCTTCTATCGCTTTTGCGGATACCTTTTTTATGCCTTCTCTGTTAACTATACGAAGATTTTTTTCCATGGCGAAAACATCTGCCGAAAAAGCCTCATTAACATCCGTGGATGTTGTTATTACAGGAATGGCATCAAGGATCCCAGCGAGGGTTAAAGCCATTTTATTGGCTCTTCCGACATGTCCCGCACTGAGAGGAATGACAAAACGCCCCGCATCATCCATGACTATAACCGGATTATCCGAAAGCTTATCGTTTATTAGTCCCGCCATCGCCCGTACGGCTATTCCTGTGGCACAGACAAATATCAGTGCATGGGTTTTATACAGACTTTCTGCCCACTCATAAATGCTGCCCTCAAAAGCAACAAAGCCGTCTTTGTCTTGCATCTCATCATTTATAATGTATGCTTCGACCTTTTCTGTTCCGTGTTCTTCAAGATAGCTATTTATTCGTTCAATTATTCTCTTACCCTGAGGGGTAAAGCATATCGCTGCTTTTTTCATATTATTATTCTTTTGCTTTTCTGTATTCGGTTGAAAATGATGGATCATAGAGTTTTGATCTGTCATAAACTTTGGGATTCGTTGCTTCCCCCACCAAAACTACTGCCGTTTTTTTGATATTGTTCTTTTTTGCAGTCTCATCAAGAGTCGCAACCGTACATAAAAGACTCTTCTCCTCACCGGGCCATGATGCCTTATAGACCAGAGCCGCCGGCGTATCGGGATCATATCCCCCGTCAATGAGTTTCTTTGAAAGTGTATTTAACATACCCGTGCTGAGATAAACAGCCATAGACGCTCCGTGAGAAGCAAGAGCCTCCATGCTCTCCTTTTCAGGCACCGGCGTTTTTCCCTCAAGCCTTGTAATGATAAGCGTCTGCGATACCGACGGCAGGGTATATTCTATTCCCAAAGATGCCGCAGCGGCAAAGCATGCGCTGACCCCGGGACAGACACTGTAGATAATGTCCTTTTCATCCAGTATATCCATCTGTTCGCGAATGGCCCCGTACAGACTCGGCTCCCCCGTGTGCAGCCTTACAACTCTTTTTTCCTCTTCATGCGCTTTGATCATGACATCCATCACTTCCTCTAAGGTCATGTACGCACTGTTATATATTTTTACATCTTCCTTTGCATATTCCAAAAGCTTCGGATTGACCAGGCTTCCGGCATATACTATGACATCTGCCTTTTTTATCAGTTCCATACCTCTGACAGTTATAAGATCCTCTGCTCCCGGACCCGCACCCACAAAATCTATCATGATAAAGTACCTTCTCTTTTTATGATCTCTTTCATGTATTCATCAGCACCGGGTGTTTTCCCCAGCAAGCCCCACTTGTTCGAATATATGATACATTCGACCTTAAGTCTGTCCCCGGCTCTTTTATTTATATAAAAATATACTCTGTCCATAATATAAGAAAAGCACTTCTCACCCAGGCCCTCTTTATCAATATACTCATATGCCTCATCGGTCGATACACTGCCAAGGATCGCGTCTATGACATTTTTATCCGCGCCGCTTTTATATGCCGCCACAGCTAAAAGTTCCATTCTGCAGTCCGCTTCCTTTGAATGGGTATTCATGATACCTCCGGACAGCTTTAGAAGTTTTCCCATGTGACCGGTTATGATCATCTTTTCAAATCCCAGCTCACCTGCGATATCTATGGTCTCACCGATAAAATTCGAGCACTTGACAGCTTTGTTAAGATCATAACCATAGTGATTTTGCATAAATTCCAATCCGTAATTTCCCGGAGACACTACGGCGATCTCTTCTTTTTCTTCCTTCTGCTGTCTCAGTTCAACTCTTATGGTATCTATCAAAGCTTTTGTACTCATCGGCTCAACAATGCCCGAAGTCCCGATTATCGATATGCCCCCGACGATACCAAGTCTCGGATTAAAAGTCTTTAAGGCGATCTCTTCTCCTTTCGGAACACTTACCACGATCTTTATGCCGTAAGTAATATCAAACGCTTCCATAACCTGTCTGACTTCATTTTCTATCATCATTCTCGGAACGGTATTTATCGCCGCTTCCCCGACGCTTCTGTCCAGTCCCGGTCTGGTGACTACACCGACACCTTCTCCGCCTTCTATGATGACCTCGTTGTTTTTATCATATATGATCTGCGAAGAAGCATATATGAGGATCCCGTCCGTTACATCCGGATCGTCTCCCGAATGTTTTCTTACCGCACAGCTTACCATATCTTCTTTTACGAAAATATCCTCCACTTTGGTATCATATTCAATACCCGAAGGTGTATCTATCTTTATGGTATTTTTCATTCTTCCCGAAAGCAGCATATATGTTGCGGCTTTTGCAGCCGCAGCAGCACAGCTTCCTGTTGTAAAACCGTATTCAGCCATATGCTAAGCTTCATCCCTCATCTCATATAAAACCGCATTTATGATCGCTGCGGCTATGTTGCTTCCGCCCTTGCGTCCTTTATTGACAATATATGCCATGTCACTGTTTATTATGAGTTCCTTTGCGGCCTCGACATTTACAAATCCGACAGGGACTCCCACGACAAAATCCGGTTTATAGTCGCCGTTATCATAATGCTCCCACAAAGTTATGAGTGCGGTCGGAGCATTGCCCACCACAAAAACAGTTGGTCTGTTTCTTTTGATCGCATATTCCATGCTTGCTCCTGCCCTGGTACTGTCATTTTCCGATGCCGCTTTTATGATCTTTTCATCGGCCATAAAACACATAATATCCGTATCATATTTTGCAAGCTCGTTTTTATTTATTCCGGCCATAGCCATGTTTGTATCGGTTACTATATCCGCTCCGCTTCTTATGAGTTTCTTTAAAACTTTTACCGCGCCGGGTGAGAACATGAGCGTTTTAGCGTATTCAAAATCTGCCGAGGTATGAATGCAGCGCTTTATGACAGGTGCAGTATCGCCTTTAAGAGATATGCCCATATCCAGAAGCTCTTTTGTCAGTATTTCAAAGCTTCTGCTTTCTATTTCCTTTGGTTTAACATATTCAATATCCATCTTTTATTCTCCCGATGGCATCTATCAGTTTTTTATTCTCTTCATGTGTTTTAACGGCCAGTCTGAAATATCCGTTTTTTAATGTCCTGTAGTCCTTACAGTCTCTTATGAGTATCTCTTTTTTGAGCAATTCATCATATAAGTCAATATCCGATCTTATGAGCATAAATGCAGTAGCCGAGTCATATGCGGTGATATTCATCTTATTGAGTTCATCTGCCATATATGTTCTTTCTTCCTTTATGAGATCATTTAATCTTTTAATGTATATCTCATT
>CACZSE010000094.1 GCA_902783735.1 uncultured Lachnospiraceae bacterium | reverse complement strand
GGTTTTTTCATATGTTTTTCCGTTTTTTTCGTCAAAAACAACAACATCCGCTATTTCACCTTTTGCAAGTTTTCCTGCATTTATTCCATATAATCTTGCAGGATTCAGACTCATCTTGCAAAAAACTTTCATCCAGGAAATTTCATTATTTTGAACAAGATGTTCAAAAACTATCGGCAAAGAAGTCTCGAGCCCCAATATTCCGCTCGGTGCTTCGGTGATCGCTCTGTTTTTTTCTTCTTCCGAATGCGGTGCATGATCTGTTGCTATAAAATCTATCGTATCATCTTTTATCGCCTCTATTATGGCCCTTCTGTCTTCTTCCGTTCTGAGGGGCGGGTTCATCTTGGCATTGGTTCCGTGTTCTTTAAGCGCTTCTTCGGTCAAGGCTATATGATGCGGGGTGGCTTCCGCAAATATCAGCTGCTCTCCGTTTGTTTTTCTTTTCGCTTCTCTTATAAGTTCGATCGTTTCCCTTGATGATATATGCTGTATGTTGATCATTGCTCCTGTTTCAAGTGCGATCTTAAGATCCCTTTTCACCATGGAGATCTCAGCCATCCTGTCGCTGCCTCCGATCCCAAAGAATTCTGATGCGACTCCGTGATTCACACCGTTATTTGTTATATATGCAGGATCTTCCTCATGAAAACTCAGAACGACATGTCTTTTAGCTGCTTCTTCCATGGATCTTTTCGCAATGTTTTCATCCAAAAGCGGGATTCCGTCATCGGTAAATCCTATCGCTCCGTTTTCCATCAGCTCATCGAAGTCTGTTAACTCTTTTCCTGCAAGCCCCTTGGTTATATTTGCACAGGTATATATATGTATATCAGATTTTGCTGCCTTATCCGTGACATACTTCAAAGTATCCACATTATCTACAGCCGGTTTGGTGTTCGCCATCAGAACTACCGAAGTAACGCCCCCGGCTGCCGCACATTTTGAACCTGTAAATATATCTTCCTTATATGTGAATCCCGGATCTCTGAAATGAACGTGTATATCGACCAGTCCCGGTCCCACAATACATCCTTTACAGTCGATAACTTCTGTTTCGCCCTCAGGCTCAATGTTTTGCGCTATGTCTTTAATCTTTCCGTCTTTTATGAGTACATCTGCGATCTTATCAAATCCGGAATCCGGATCGATCACTCTTCCATGTTTTAAAAGTATCATTTTTTGCTCCGTTTCAATTAATTACAAAGTCCTCACATGATTATAGCATCCGTTGTGTTACTTGTCACTTAACCCTTCATGAGTTATAATTCTTTATATCTGACAAAAACCGCATGCTTACGGTTTGGTTCAAAGACAAAAAACAAAGGCGGAGTGATCCATGATCCGAATAATCATACTTATAATCGTTGTCATTCTTTTTCTGACGCTTTCTCTTCCATTATTACTTATTGAATGGATATTGGGTAAGATAGATCCCAAAGCAAAAGATAAAAGTTCCCTTGCAATCGTAAAATGGGCTTTCAAGATCGTTTTATTTATTACAGGCACCAAAGTAACGGTCAAAGGAAGAGAAAACATTCCCACAGACAGAAGTGTACTTTATATAGGAAACCATCAGAGCTATTTTGATATAATCATAAATTACATCTATGTGGCGGGTCCGACCGGTTTCATCGCAAAAAAAGAGATAAACAAAGTTCCTTCTCTTCGTTTATGGATGAGAAATGTAAGATGTCTTTTCATGGACAGGGATGATATAAAGCAGAGCATGAAAGTCATCCTTACCGCCATAGACTACATAAAGGAGGGGATCAGCATATTTATATTCCCCGAAGGCACCCGCAATAAGGACGAAGATAATCTGATGGCTTTTAAGGCAGGCAGTTTTAAGATAGCCACAAAGAGCGGCTGTGAGGTAGTTCCCGTTTCTATAAACAATTCCGCTGCAGTCTTCGAAAAACAGTTTCCCCGTATCAAAAAGGCCCATGTGGTATTGGAATACGGAAAACCTATCCCGACTAAGGACATGGATAAGGAACAGCTTAAAGCACTGCCCGAAACAGTACGTGAGACCATACAAAAAATGCACGAAGAAAACAAAGCTGTAGTATAAAGCAAAAAACACCGGACAGGCTTATCTGTCCGGTGTTTTTAAATGATCGACTATCTGAGCGAAATTCATACCGTGTGAAGCTTTAACAAGTATCGTATCTCCATCCTCAATAATTGACGGTAATCTTTCAAGAAGCTCTTCATTCGTCTTAAAATATGATATCTGTTGCATCTCGCACATAAGCTCGGACATGGCTGCCCGATACATATCCTCACAATTCTTTCCGACACACAGCAGTACTTCTATCCCTTCGGATACGGCATATCTGCCTGTCTGTTCATGTATATCCTTTGATCTTTCTCCCAGTTCATACATGTCTCCCAGAATGGCGACCTTTCGTCCGTTCGCTGTCTTTAAAAGGTCTATCGCAGCCTTCATTGATGCTCCGTTAGCATTATAGCAGTCATCGACTATGATATAACGCCCGGTATTTATAAGATTTGATCTACCCGGCAAAGACCTTGCCGCTTCAATCCCGTCTGCTATCTCTTTCTCGTTTAAACCGTATAAAGCTCCGACCGCAGCCGCCTCCATTGCATTCAATACCATATGAGCTCCCGGCAACATTGTATGAGCTTTAATGTCCTTATCAAGTCCAAGTCCGATATGTAAAACAAAATCCGTCCCGTAAACCCCGTTTACATGTATACCGTCAGCATACACATCACTGTCGACAGTTCCGACTCTGTACGGTTTTTTACCGTTTATCCCTTCAATGGTACAAAGCTTGTCATCCTTCGCATTTATAACCACAAATCCCGTAGGATCGAGATATTTTAAACATTCCGTTTTGGCCTTTAGGACTCCGTCCCTGTCACCGAGAAATTCGAGATGGCATTCACCGATATTGGTAAACACGATCGAATGGGGCCTGACAAGATCCGCGAGCCTGTCCATCTCTCCAAAATCACTGATCCCCATTTCAAGAACAGCCATTTCGTCGGCTTGTGTTAATCTCAATATCTCCAAAGACAATCCCAAAAGATTATTATGATTGCCCTGTCCTTTAAGAACTTTGTATCGCCTTGCAAGGACCGATGCCACATATTCTTTCGTGCTTGTTTTTCCGACACTGCCCACTATGCCAACGATCTTTACATTCATTATGCTCCTGTAGTAAGCTGCAAGAGTTTTGACAGCCTGTAAAGTATCTTCGACCACAAGACAGGGACAGCACACCTTTTCGGGAAGTTGCTGGCATATAACAGCCGACGCTCCTTTTTCAATAACATCAGTTATGTAATCGTGGCCGTCAGATCTTTCTCCCTTATAAGCCGCAAAAACAAAGCCTTCTTTCACTTCTCTCGAATCAAGAACAACGCCCTCGGGTCTAAGCTCGTACCATTCTGAATCGATTGTCCCCTCAGGGACGACCAGTTTGGCATTACACTGTTCCACTATGTTTATTAATTTTAGATTTAACATTGTGAATTCTTTCTGGCCACTGCCATGTTTATCAGCTTCTCTATAAGTTCTTCAAAACCTATGCCGGCGGCAGCTGCCTCCTGAGGAATAAGAGATGTGACAGTCATGCCCGGGAGCGTATTGGCTTCGAGACAATATAACTTGCCGCTCTCCTGAGACATCATGAAGTCCATACGCGCATAATCTCTGAGTCGTAAAGCCTTAAAGGCACGTTCAGCATACATCTGCATCTCTTTAGTCTTGTTTTCATCTATTTGGGCAGGACATATTTCTACGGTTGCTCCGGCCTGATACTTGTTTTTGTAATCATAGAATCCGGTTTTTGGAATTATCTCGATGACCGGAAGAGCTTTTCCCTCCAAAACTCCGACAGAGAACTCCCTGCCCTTTACGTATTCTTCGATAATTACCTCATTGTCATATCTGAACCCTTCATCCAAGGCTTTCTGATATCCCTTTTCATCATTTACGATCGTTACACCTACACTCGATCCTCCGCAGCAGGACTTGACCACGCAGGGATAGCCTATGGTGTTTGAGGTATCATTTCCTTTGTAGATGTGTATTCCCTTCGGAGTAGAGATCCCGTTGTAGGCCATGATCTCTTTTGCTATGCCTTTATTTAAGCATATAGCTGAACTGGTCGTGTCAGTTCCGGTATAGATAATTCCCTCAAGATCAAAAAAGGCCTGTATCCTTCCGTTTTCTCCGTTTTCACCATGCAGCGCAATAAATACTACATCTGCCTCATGACAGAGTTTAATGACATTCGGGCCGAAAAATCCTTTATATTTCGGATCTCTCATGGCTTTGACAGCATTTATGTCCGGATTTCCTTCCTTAACCGCTTCTATCTCTTTACTCCAATCGGTGTCAGCATCAAAGATACCTTTGATATCACCGTCATATCCCATAAACGGATCTATGATGATCGCCTTATGACCGAGTTTTTTTATTGCTTCATATACATTTTTTCCGGTTGCGAAGGATACATCTCTTTCCGTACTGATCCCTCCTGCCAACACCAATATGTTCATGGTAAAACCTCCGATATTCTTTTATGCAGATTCGCATCCTGTTTATTATACTACCCACAAACACCACAGGCAACCTTTATGGGGCTTATGCAGTACTTTGGCCTCTGTTTATGTCCATATGGACCATTGATCCTATCATGGCATTTTCATATACAAATATCCCTGCGCGTCTTATGGCCCCGCTGACCTCAAACGAATCGGCAGATCTTAACTCAAAATCGGTCATGGCATTTCCAAGATATATGGCTCCCACGCCGGCACTTTTAAGATCCAAAAGCTTATCATTACCCTCATCGTCCCTGTACCATACCTTGAGTCTGTCAAAGATATCATCATTTTCATCGATCCATCCGTTGGCATCCGTATCGTATCCGGCCAGTTCCGAAAAGCCGTTACCTGTTTTTGTACCAAACAATTCAGAGCCGTCATTAATGATACCGTCTTCGTTTTTGTCCAAACTTAAAAAACCGTTACCGCCTTCAAGCAGACTTATCTCGTCTTCTTTTCCGTCACAATCGATATCAAACATAAACTTCTGATCCGAAAGGTCCGCTATATCTCCCGCAAGATTCAATACCAGCGGATCGCACATCGATATGACCTGTTCTCCTTCGGTTCTGTAATACTGTTCAAACCTGCTGGACATTTCAATATCGAGTTTAAATTCGATCTTACGTCCGTCAGATGTTGTCAGATTACCCGAGGATGTGAAACTTACATTCTGCGTCTCACAATAGTATTCCTCCTGTACTCCGCTTAACCTTATTGTCTGAAACAACGAATTTCCGTTACCGGCTGCACTTCTAAAGCTGTCAGATGCTGCACTCATATCCTCGATACCGTATCTTTTTGCCATTTTATCTGCTTTTTCATCACCAAAGAACAGTCTCCAGAGATATAGTACGAACTGCTGCCTTACGCTTTGAATATCACGTACCATGGGCATTTGTTTTCTGTCGTGAACAGATCCGAGGTTATCTATCCTTTTATTCATGACCCCCGCCCATGGACTGTTATTATCCAAACGTCCTTTTTGATGTGTCCGGTCCTTTTTTTCGTCTTCTTCCTCCATGGAAGAAAGAGTATCCGAAAAATTCCTTTCATATGTGCTGCTTTGGGGCGTTTTACCGTCCAAGGTGTAGCCAACCTTAAACTTCCTTGTAGATTCGGAGTTTTTAGCTCCGACAGAATCCATTCTTATTGCATAGGATTCAATCTTCAAGTTTCTTCTCCTTTCTTTAATTTGATTTTTGGTAAAAAATTAAAGGGATCTCATAATGATATATGAAATCCCTCCATGGTCTTTTGTCCTTAATCGGTCATATCCTGATGTATATATCGGATGATCCCGTCAATAACATTACACCGCTATGTACGCACCGGCCTGCAGCTTCCACATCTGTGCATATTTTCCGTTTTTGTTCAACAGTTCATCATGACTTCCCTGCTCAGCAATCTTTCCGTTTTCAAGCATGATTATCCTGTCAGCTATACGTGTTGTAGAAAGACGATGTGATATAAAGATGACCGTCTTATCCTTAGTCGCCTCTATCATTGCATGATTCAGCTGATACTCGGCGATGGGATCGAGAGCCGATGAAGGCTCGTCGAGGATCATCAGACCCGCATCTTTATAGAAGACTCTGGATATGGCAAGTTTCTGACTCTCACCACCCGAAAGATTTACGCCACCCTTACTGAACTCGGTTGTCAGGTCGGTATCCAGTCCTTTTTTAAACCTGTCGACTCTTTCAATGAGTCCGCTGTCGGTCAGAGCCGCTCTAACCTTTTCATCATAAGCATGTTCGCTCACATCCATGATAACATTTTCTCTTATGGTACCTGCAAATATCTGAAAATCCTGGAATACCGTTCCGATAGAGTCTCTGTAGCTCTTGACCTCATAATGCTTTATATCTTTACCGTCAGCCATTATATGACCGCTCTTCACGTCGTAAAGTCGCATGAGGAGCTTGACAAGTGTAGTCTTTCCCGCTCCGTTATAGCCTACAAGTGCGATCTTCTCACCGGGTTTAATATGCAGATCGAGATTTTCAAGCAGCATATTCTCACTGTTTCCGTATGCAAATGATACATCCTTAAGTTCTATTTCCTTTGCATTCTTTGTACACTCAAGATCCTCATCGGATACTATAGTCGGTTCATATTCAAGGAATTTGCGTATCTTGGTGATGTACAGACTGCTCTCGCATGCCGCAGGATACGTATCGGAAAATACCCTCAGGCCTTCCCTCAGTCTCCCGAATGAAGCATATAATATTGCCACGGTCGAAAATGAAAGATTGTGAAGCACCGCCGACTGATATACAAGGTATGATATAAAGAGCACATCACTGAAAGCATCTTTACAAAGATAGCTTTTTACAAAACCAAGTATCCATTTCTTAAAGGCATATTTTTTCTCTATTCTGTAGACCTCATCATTTGCTTCTTCAAACTGCTTAAACAACACATCGGAAACGCCGGGATTAAGCCTTATCTCTTTTGCATAATCATTAAGATAATATACTCTCTTGATATAGTCTCTTTTTCTTGTGAAGGGTATTCCTTCAACCTTAACAAAATAGTTCTGCTTATTATATATCTTGTTAAATATGAATGTAAGTATGAATGATACTACCACAAACAGTATAGATACCTTATCCCTTGCAAAGAAATATATGGATGTTGTTATCAAAACGGTAATGCCTGCCAGGGTGTTTTTTGCAAAATCCATTACCTTGTCTATCTGCTTATCTACCTCAGATATTGCGAGCACCTGTTCATTGTAAAATTCCGGATTGTCGTAGCATGCAAGATCTACCGCTCTGGCTTTTTCATACAGGAGCATCTTTATCTTCTGACGTACCTTGGGGCGCTCCTTTTCCGCCACATAATCACCCGAAAACACTGCAATGATCATGCCTGTAGTGATACCTGCCACCAGGATCAGTATGAATTTTGCTACTCTTTCAAACGGATAGCCAAACTCGGCCGCTTCCAATACATATCCGATACCCACCGTATGTTCAAAAAATATTGATATCTGATTGCGCATACCGTCAAATGCTACCAGTATAACAAACCACGGAGATGCCGCGAACAGCAGTCTTATCATAAAGAATATGTTTCCGAATACTTCTTTTACAGACTGATCCGCCTTCTTTTTTTCTTCTTTGTTCACAGTACCACCTCCCTTGTAAGGGCAGCATCATCTTCTATTGCCAGATAGTTCATAGCCTGCTTTTTGTACATCTGAGCATAGCTTTTATCTGCTTTCATAAGTTCCTTGTGTGTACCTTCCTCTATGAGGGTACCCTTTTGCAGCATAAACACCTTGTCGCAGTTTTTAACGGATGAAAGCCTGTGAGATATGAACAGCATGGTATGCTCCACTCCCTCTTTCATGATGTTGTTAAAAAGATCATACTCAGCTATGGGGTCAAGAGCACTGGAAGGTTCATCGAAGATCTTCATGGGAGCATCCTTTATGAATGTCCTTGCCACAGCGATCTTCTGACTCTCACCTCCGGACAGAACAACACCGTCATTGTCAAACTCTCTGGTCATCATGGAGTTTATGCCATCCTTTAAAGTCATGACCTTATCATAGACTCCCGCTTTTTTCAGCGCATTTATAACCAGCTTATCCTCATCCTCATAGTGCCTTCCCATAAGGACATTGTCCTTTACGGTCATGCCAAACAATGCAAAATCCTGAAAGGTAGTCGCAAAGATATCTCTGTACGCTTTCAGATTGTATTGCTTTATATCCCTGCCGTTGTAAAGGATCACACCCGAGGTCGGATCATACAATCTTAACATGAGCTTTATTATGGTAGTCTTACCGGCTCCGTTGTGTCCGACCAGAGCTGCAGTCTGCCCCTTATCGATCTTAAATGAAAGATCATGAATGGTCTCTTTATCTTTATATGCAAATGAGACATTCCTAAACTCCAGGCTTTCAAACTCACTGTCGGGCATGATACCGTCCTGATCCTCGGGAATGACCTCCTTATATTCAAGAAAGCCCTTCAGATTGTTTATGAACATGCCGTTTTTCATGATCTCCATAATGTTCTCAAATACTCTTATGAGTATCCATGTCATGGCTACCATAAGGCTTGTCATGATGGTCAGTTCAGCAAGCGATATACTTCCGGTCACACGATTTCTGTATATCGCATACAGTAAAACACCCTCAAAGATGACCGTGAATGTAAACGTGATGCGAAGCAGATTCCACCCGGCATTGGCAAATGCATATTTTATTGCCACAAGTACATTTTTATCGGTAGCTTCTTTGTATTGCTTTCTCATGAGCTCAAATACTTCGGAAAGTCTTATCTCTTTGGCTCCATCAGGCAGATACATCATCCTGCTGACATAATTTAACACCTTCTCATTGGGCGCCTGATCCTGATAGCGTCGAAACTCTGCCTTGTTTTTTAAGTTTCCGAAGACAAAATTTCCCACCAGCGGTGAAAGAATGAACAGCATAGCATAATGATCGATGTCATACATGAGATAAAACACAGCCAGAGCCGCTACGGATCCGATAGAAGCTCCGATAATGCCTCTGCATATGGCCGTTATCTTTTCTTCCGCACCATCCATGGCCATGGTGTAGCGATTATAAAAATCCGAATCCTCATAGCACTTTAGCTCTACGTTCTTTGCCTTTGCGTAGAGCTTCTTATATACCCCGCCAAACAGTCTGTTGGTCTCGAGAGGATATACCACATTTTCAACATAATTGGTGTAGATGGCGCATAGAAGGAATACTGCACCGCTGATCAAAATAAACTTAAAGATATGATCAAATCCAAGATCCTTATCCAAAGCATCAACTATCACACGCATAAAAACACCGTCAAAGAATACCCATGCTCCGTGTCCTATAAGCCACAAAAAGAACGAGTGGACAATGATAGCCGGGCATATCTCACGTGTCAGTACCATGGCATACCATGCATTCTTCATGGTAACCTTAAATGACAGTTTATCCTTGTTTGTTTCTGACATGTTCTCCCCTCCCTTATGTTTCCCATATACGGAAGAATGTATGCCTCTGCAACTCTACTTAAAAAGCGATGCAACAGGTATACATTCTTACTAAATATTTTGAATATATAATCTTTTGTTTTACAGGTGTATTTCTGAAAATATACTCCAGCGAATGATATATGTCAAGACAATTATGATAAAATCTCAGTCTTTGTATAATCTTGAATATGTTACCGATGCAATGACAATGCTCACAACGATGAGGACGATGATATAGACAGTCATCTGACTGACTTCCAATGTTTTACCGAAAAGCTGAGCCCTGAATGTGAAGATATTCTTCAAGGACTGTGTGAACATACCGTTATCAACTCCGCCGATCGAATCGTCTATTGACTTAAGAAGGCCGTTCATGAGCGTATTCCTGAGAAGTATTACGGCATGTGAACCCGGAAAGATATTGCAGACTGTCTGAACTCTGTCAGAAAACTGCGATATCGGGATATAAGCTCCTATCACAAAGCCTGCCACTGCAGAAAGTATTCCGAAAAATGCTCCGCTTGCGGAAGATGTCTTGAAGAACATAACTATTGTGATAAAAAGCGCGGTTGATGAAACTGAACCGAGCGCTACTACAGCGTATGTTCTGATAAGATCTGCTGCTGTCATATGGATATCCCCGTGCATTCCCAGAATGATCAATCCAAAGGTCAGGATCACGGCTGTCATAATAATCGCCGATAATGCGGCTGATGTAAAATATGAGAATATTATCTGCCATCTCTTAACAGGTGTAGCCAGCATATCTTTGTCCACGTTATATTCTCTGTCTCTTACTACTAACGTGAGGCAGTTATATGGAACAGTTATCATGGCAGATCCCATGATCCCGGTTAAAAGAATAAGATCCGAGAACATCCTAAGATCATCCTGTTTTATGAGTGTACTCAAAGCGGGTATATTCTCCACCACTCCGTTTATGGCCTCCACAAATGTTCCTTTCAAAAACAGCATGTAGAGTCCGAATACTATTATTGATGTCAGCATCGAAAACAATATCGACTGTTTATCCTTGAAAAATACCAAAAGATTTCTTTTTGTTAATCCTATATACATTTTCATCCTGCAAACTCCTTACCTGTAAGATTTAAGAATACATCATCCATTGAACCTTTTTTGATCTCAAAGTCCTTGATAAACTCTCTGTTTTTATAGAGCATTTCATTTATCTGACCTTTGAATCTGACATTGTAATGATCTGCTTCGTAGTTCCACTCATAACCGTTTAAAACTTTTTCCGCCTCACTGTTTTTGTTTGAATACCATATGAGTCTTGAAGAAGCAAATTGTGTCTTTAATTCGGATGGGGTCCCGCTTGCGATCACATTTCCCTTATCCAGTATCACCACGTTGTCCGCATCCGCTGTTTCTTCCATGTAGTGGGTGGTAAGAAAGACCGTAAGATTCTTTTCATTCTTGAGCTTTCTTATATGTTCCCATACAAGCATTCTTGATTTCGGATCCAGTCCCGTTGTAGGCTCATCCAAAAACAGTATCTTCGGATCATGTATCAGAGCTCTCATGATATCGATCCTTCGTCTCTGACCGCCTGACAGTTTCTCGTATCTTCTGTTCCAGATCTCGTTTAGTTCAAAGCTTTCCATAAAGGGTTCCATTCTTGACATTACCTGCTTTTTGTTGAGCCCGTAGTACGCCCCCCTGGTAAACAGGTTCTCTTTCACGGTAAGCTTACCGTCCAATACTGAGTTCTGAAAAACTATTCCGATCAGTTCCCTTATCCTGTCATCTTCCTTTCCGAGCTCATGTCCGAAGATCCTCACATCTCCTTCTGTTTTGGAAAGAATGGTACAAAGCATGTTTATCGTTGTTGATTTCCCTGCTCCGTTCTCTCCGAGGAATGCGAAGAACTCTCCCTCCTTTACATTAAAATCTATTCCTTTGACCGCCGTGTGTTCTTTGTATTTTTTTGTCAGTCCCTTTACTGTTATTGCATTTTCCATTTGTTGTTCCTCCTGTTAAGACAGGTATATCAAAATGCAGACAATAAAAAAAGAGCAGTTCGACCAACATGCATTTTCACGTTACCAACCTGCACTTTTTTATAAATGTCATATGATATTATGACTTAATCTTCGTCTCTTATATCCTTTATCGCATCATTTATCTTTTTTTCATCGGTTTTGAATACCCACAATGTTGCTATCCATACAAACACGTAAGTCAGGACATAAATGATCATTATCGGCACAAGCTGTTTAATCGTGTTGTACCAGTTAAATATGTATCCGCAACCGATGACGACAACAAACAGAGCCAGAAAATGGATGAATATCCTGAGTTTCATGTTTATCCGCTTTAAACTGCTATCCTCATCCACCAGAACAAGGCTTGCCAACGCACACAAAAAACCCGTAAAGATCACGGAAAGCGGTATAAACCATTGCCAGTTCATCCATTCATCGCCGTTTACCAAAAATTCTATAAATTCCTCAACGCCCAGACCGAACAATATCGCCGTCGATATCATAAGAGTCTGGTTGAATATCAGCTTCCATCTGTTCATGTCAAATCCCCAGCTTTCCTTTTAACTCCTTCACATATGCTCTGGATATGGTTATCTGCTCCCCGTTTAAAAGTTCTGCTCTCATGCGGCCGTTAAGTTCCGCCTTTACAGACTTAATTTTCTTAATATTGATGATCATAGCCTTTGATATCCTGAGAAAATAGAAATTCAGCATGGTCTCCAGCTCATAGAGCCTGTATTTTGTCTCATAGCATTCCTCTTTCGTATAAACATAGGTTCTCTTGTCCACAGACTCAATATAATAGACAGCCTCAGTCTTGCACATAACGGTCTTTCCATCCGCTATGACAGGAATGACTCTGCAGTTGTTCTCAAGTATATCTATTGCGCTTTTTATATCATCTGTCAGGTTTACCGCGCTGATGACTGCTCCCTCATCCTCGTATGAATCAACCTGCTTAATATCTACCCTCATAAAAACTACTTTCCCGCATATTTCAAATGATCACTGTTTAAGCATCGCAACTATCCATTCGGGATCGGGTGAGACCATATCCTTATTCATTGCCATCTCTTCCATTATACCCTGAACCGATGCCCAGAAGCATGCAGACATGCTATCTGCATCGCCTTCATGGAAGATGCCGTCTTTCTGGCCCCTTTTTATAAGCTCTGCCGTATGTGAAACCGTATCGACCTTCAGAGCGATATTTCTTGCCGCTTCAGGCATCCCCGCTCTTCTTGCCTGTCCCATCAGGATAAACATCTCAAACACC
>CACZSE010000093.1 GCA_902783735.1 uncultured Lachnospiraceae bacterium | reverse complement strand
GACGGAAGATGGCGACACTTAAGCATACCGTCTGAAAGGCTGACGGAAAAGACTATGGAACAGGGTATAGGTTTTGATGGTTCAAACTATGGATACGCTCCGGTGGAGAACAGTGACATGGTATTTATCCCTGTACTTGACTCGGCGGTTGTTGATCGTTATTCGGATGTTCCTACTCTTTCTATGATCGGTGATGTAAGAGTCATAGATCTGCCTCATAACAGACCGTTTGATCAGTATCCACGTAATGTTGCCGTCAGAGCTCTTGAATATATGAAAGAGATCGGTGTTGCAGATCAGATGATCATCGGCCCCGAGTATGAGTTCTATATCTTTGACGATGTGAGATACAATACAAACTATTATGATATGTCTGCAAAGATATTCACTTCCCAGGCAGCATTTGCTTCAGACAGTGAGGATAACAACAACGGATATCAGGTGCTTCCGGGCGGCGGTTATCACAATTCACTTCCCACCGATATAAGAAATGATCTCAGAAGCCGTATGTGCCTTGTCATGAAAGAATGGGGTATCGATGTCAAATATCATCATCCGGAAGTCGGTGGAAGCGGACAGATGGAAATCGAGGTTGAACTCGGCGATATGTTAAAGCTTGCCGACGATACGATGTCAGCAAAGTATGTTATTAAAAACGAAGCGGTTGCCGAAGGATGTACCGCAACGTTTATGCCCAAGCCTCTTGCGGGTGAAGCGGGAAACGGCATGCATGTTCATATGCTCCTTACCAAAAACAAAAAACCCATTTTCTATGATGCCAAGGGATATGCACAGCTCAGCAAGGAAGCACATTGGTTCATGGGCGGATTGCTTGCACATGCAAGTTCACTCTGTGCTATAACCAATCCTTCCACCAACTCTTACAAGAGACTTGTTCCGGGATTTGAGGCTCCTGTTACAATAGGCTATGCTATGTCTAACAGAAGTGCCGTTATACGTATACCTGCTTATGCAAAAACTCCCGATACCAAGCGCTTCGAACTTCGTAACCCCGATGCAACATGTAATCCTTACTATGCTTATGCAGCTATTCTTATGGCAGGCCTTGACGGCATAAAGAATAAGATCGATCCGCACAAGAAGGGCTGGGGACCTTACGATTTCAATCTCTATAATCTTTCGGATGAAGAGAAAGCAAAACTCACAGGCCTTCCGACATCCTTAGATCAGGCACTTGATGCACTTGAGAAGGATCACGATTACCTGACGGCAGGAGGTGTATTCCCCGAGAGACTGCTTTCTCAGCTTATAGCTCGTTACAGAAAGTCAAGCTCATTGATATCCAAGATGCCGCATCCCATGGAATTTGCAATGTAGTACGAGCTGTAATAAATATCAAAAAATGCCCTGCTATGGTCTTATCCGTAGTGGGCGTTTTTTATGATATAAAATGCAACAAGGCTGAGCAGATAATAGGATATGTTGCCATCTTCAAAATTTCTATACATTGTGGTAAAATAGATACTTGACGTATTGCGTGCCGTTAGGGCACCCGATCCGTGCGAAAGCAGAGTCTTATCTGAGAAAATACAAAGATAATGATTTATGAAAGTATGGATACAAAAAGGAGAAGTAAAAATGGCAGAGCAGAAGATCATGCTGGGCAATGAAGCCATAGCCAGAGGTGCCTATGAAGCCGGCGTTAAGGTGTCGGCAGCATATCCCGGCACACCCAGTACAGAGATAAGTGAGAATCTCGTACAGTATAAGGAGATCTATTGTGAGTGGTCACCAAATGAGAAGGTGGCGGTAGAGGTGGCGAGCGGAGCATCCATGGCAGGTGTAAGAAGTATGGCCTGCATGAAGCACGTAGGATTAAACGTTGCGAGCGATCCGTTATATACCATGAGCTATATAGGTGTACAGGGCGGCATGGTAATAGTTGTAGCAGACGATCCGGGTATGTACAGCTCTCAGAACGAGCAGGATACACGTATGATCGGTCGTGCGAGCATGGTTCCTGTGGTTGAGCCTTCGGATTCCGAAGAAGCCAAGGAATACATGAAGTATGCATTTGACCTGTCTGAAAAATATGATACACCGGTCATCTTAAGAACGACCACGCGTCTTGCTCACAGTCAGGGACTTGTAACTCTTGAGGAAAGATGTGAGCCTGAAGATGTCGTATATGAAAAGAATGTAATGAAAAATGTCATGATGCCCGCAATGGCTATCAAGCGCCATGTTTTTGTTGAGAAAAGGTTAAATGACATGATAGCAGACGGCGGGGACATGCCTATCAACAGGATTGAAGAAGGCGATAACAAGATCGGATTTATTACTGCCGGTATCGCTTACCAATATGTAAAGGAAGTATTCCCCGAAGCGAGCGTTCTTAAGCTTGGTCTTGTAAATCCTCTTCCTAAGAAGATGATAGAAGAGTTTGCTTCAAAGGTTGACAGACTTATTATATTTGAAGAACTTGAGCCCGTTATTGAAGAACAGGTAAAGAGCTGGGGCATAAAGTGTGAAGGAAAGGATCTGTTCACACGCCAGGGCGAGTATTCCGCAAATATGTTACGAGAAAAGCTCCTGAACATGGATCTTGATCTTGATGCAAAGAAAGAGGTACCTGCACGTCCTCCGATCCTTTGCCCCGGATGTCCTCACAGAAGCGTATATTCGGTTTTAAATAAACTTAAGATCCATGGTGCAGGCGATATAGGATGCTATACACTCGGCACTCTTGCTCCTTTAAGCGTGGTTGACACATGTATCTGCATGGGATCGAGCATCTCGAGCCTTCATGGAATGGAAAAAGCCAAGGGCAAAGATTATGTGAAAAACTGGGTTGCGGTCATAGGAGATTCCACATTCCTTCATACGGGTGTAAATTCTCTCATGAACATGGTTTATAACAAAGCCACAGGTACGGTCATTATTCTCGATAACTCTATTACGGGTATGACAGGACATCAGGATCATGCTGCTACAGGTAAGACTCTTCAGGGTGAACCCACATATGCCGTAAATCTGACCGAGCTTTGCAAGAGCCTTGGCGTTGATCATGTATATGAGGTAAATGCGTTTGATCTTCCGACTCTTGAAGAGACGATCAAAAGAGAGGTCGCAAGGGATGAAGTCTCAGTTATCATCACAAAGTCACCCTGCGTACTTTTAAAGAGTAATGTATTCCCCGATAAGTGTGTTCCGATACCTGAAAAGTGTAAGAAGTGCGGAGCCTGCTTAAGACCGGGATGCCCGGCACTTACAAAGAATCCGGACGGAACCATAAGCATAGACGAGACCATGTGTAATGCTTGCGGACTGTGCATGCAGTTATGCAAGTTTGGCGCTATCACAAAGGAGGCAAAATAATGGCAACGACAAATATTATGATAGTTGGAGTCGGCGGTCAGGGAACCCTCCTTACCAGCCGTATATTGGGTAAGATGGCTACCAACGCAGGATTTGATGTAAAGCTTTCCGAGGTGCATGGTATGGCACAGAGAGGAGGAAGCGTTGTTACATATGTAAGATACGGAGAAAAGGTTGCAGAGCCTATAGTGGAAGAAGGACAGGTCGACGTTCTTATAGCTTTTGAAAAATTAGAAGCGCTTCGTTATCTTCACTTTGTAAAGAAGGACGGAGTCATAATCGTGAACGATCTTCGAATGGATCCCATAACTGTAGTTACGGGACAGGCCACATATCCGGAAAACATTCTTGAAACTCTGAAGGCGGCTAGAAATACGCTGGTTGTGGATGCGACGAATAAGAGTAAAGAGATAGGCTCTCCGAGATCGTTCAATGTAATAGTTCTCGGTGCGGCCGCAAAGCATATGTCATTTGCAAAAGAGGATTGGATAAAGGTCATAGAATCTACGGTTCCTCCTAAGACGGTTGCAAAGAATATCGAAGCATTTGAAGCGGGATACGCTATGGAATAATCAAAAAGCCCCGGATGTCCGGGGCTTTTTGTGGCATAAATATTTGAGGGAGAGCACATGAGTATATCAAAAAGACTGAAACGTTATGCTGATGAGAATTTTAGAGAAACGCTCCATACCACATTAAATCCGGAAGGTCCCGGAGTGGTAAGGATCCACATGATACCTCCTCTTTGCGACGGGGATGATGTGGAAGCAAGTATTGTCATATTAAACGGACAGGATGTGATACCGGTAAATGTTGCATGGTCCGTAATTTTATGTGAGTTCATTAAAGAGGTAAATAAATACAGCGGTCGTGAGGTAAGTGATGAAGAAGTATCCCTGATGGTTGAAAACACATGCAAAGGGGTAAGAAAGGTATATCCTTTACTCAGCAAAAAGCTCATTAAGAGTGACCTCTATGATATGATGAACGCATTTAAGCAGGTTGCTTACGGCGAGAAGACTGATGTACCGATCGATTATATAAGTCTTGGTGACTATGCGCTTTATATGAGAGCACCTCACAGAATGGATCTGCTGGTGTCTTCAATGACAAAGGAAGGAAAATGGCATTGTAATCAGCAATGTGTTCACTGTTATGCAGCAGGACAGGAACTTTCGGGTGAGGATGAACTGACAACCGCACAGTGGAAGCAGATAATAGACAAATGCAGACGCGCGGGAATTCCTCAGATCACGTTTACCGGCGGTGAACCTACCATGAGAGAAGACCTGATCGACCTGATAGATCATTCACAGTGGTTCATCACAAGGTTAAATACAAACGGAAGAAAATTATCTAAAGATTATTGCGAAAAATTAAAGAAAGCTTCGCTTGACAGCATGCAGATCACGTTCTATTCGCATGATGAGGCCATACATAATAAACTGGTCGGGGCTCCCGGGTATAACGACACCGTGAACGGCATTAAGAACGCATTGGAAGCGGGATTAAACATAAGCATAAATACTCCTCTTTGTACCCTGAATAAAGACTATGATAAGACATTGGAATTTTTACATGATCTCGGAGTGCTGTATGTTACCTGCTCCGGACTTATCGTGACCGGAAATGCAGAGGGCGAGGATTCCAAAAAGATGCAGCTTTCAAAAGATGAGATAAAGAGCATATTAAAAAAAGCAGTGGACTACTGTTACAACAACGGCATGGAGATAAGCTTTACCTCTCCGGGTTGGGTGGAAGATGCATTTTGTAAGGAACTTGGCATAACTACTCCAAGCTGTGGTGCGTGCCTTAGCAATATGGCTGTTTCTCCCTCGGGTAATCTTGTACCTTGTCAGAGCTGGCTT
>CACZSE010000092.1 GCA_902783735.1 uncultured Lachnospiraceae bacterium | reverse complement strand
ATTAAGATCTCTATCGCTGATATGAGCGCTTCCAAGCTTGGTGTTGCTCAGTCTAATGTACAGGTTGATAGTTTTGCAAATGCAAATACTGCAATCAGTAACATTAAAAAGGCTCTTGAGAGCGTTTCTAACCAGAGAGCTGACCTTGGTGCACTTCAGAATCGTTTGGAGCACACAATTAACAACCTGGACAATGTAGTTGAGAATACTACCGCTGCTGAGAGCCAGATCCGTGATACCGACATGGCTACTGAGATGGTTGCTTACAGCAACAACAACATCTTGGCACAGGCTGGTACATCTATGCTGGCACAGTCCAATCAGGCAAATCAGAGTGTACTGTCACTGCTTGGCTAAGTTCTGGAATGAATTATTAACTTATGTTGCTAACAGAAAGGGCATCCGAGAGGGTGCCCTTTTACAGTTGATAACTGTTGTTTATGGATAATATATGATAAAATAATAACATCTTATTGTTGTTTATAATCATTAGCAGGGGATTATGATCGTGTCTGATTATGAGAACGAAATACGAAGCGGATTCAATATCTCTTCGATGATGAAAAGGGTATGGGCGGTGCAGCTGGATATATTATCTGAGATCCGGTGCATATGTGAGAAATATGGACTATCTTGGTGGATTGAAGGTGGATCCATGCTTGGGGCAGTCAGGGAAAAAGGATATATTCCCTGGGATGATGATATGGATATCGCTATGCATCGTCTGGATTGGGAAAAATTCTTGCGATATGCAGCAAAAGAATTACCTGCGGGCTTGTTTATTGCTAATGCCAATCTTCAAGAACGTGATGATCTGGTATTCTGTGTGAAATGCGGAGGATGCATTCCGCCTGATAACGCGTATCTTGAAGCACATCACGGCTGTCCGTATCCTGTGGGGGTAGATATATTTGTGTATGATAATATACCGGATGATCCTGATGAGCGCGATGCCTACATAGCGGTGTTTTCGCATGCGTTTACTGCCGGCAAGGAAGCTCCTGCAGGGATGCTATATGATTCGTTGTCTGAGGATCTCAGGAGACTTGTTGATAAAACAATAGAGTTGACCGGAGCGAAATTTGATAAGGATAAACCGGTCAAGGGACAAATGTTTTATCTTGCGGATCGGATCGCTGCTATGTACTTTGATGCTGATACCGAATATATGGCGGTTACACCATATCTGCCTTTAAATAATAAACTGGTTTTTAAAAGACAGTATTTCAATGAAACGGTATTAATGCCGTTTGAAACAGAAGTATTACCAGTACCGATAGAGTATGAGAAAGTGCTGAGCATCTGGTATGGCGATGACTATATGGTGCCGAAGCGGGAAGGCGCTGATCATGAATATCCATATTTCGGTAAATTTGAGGATCAGCTTCAAAAATGGTACATAGAGCATGATATGACATTCCCGGAGGAATTCAGAGCCTGATGATCAGATGACATTTCTATAGAAAGGTTAAAAATGGCAGAGATATTTCTTGAAGAAATCTATAAAAGATCATATCTGTTAGAACAGCTGCAGGAAATTTCACAAAAAATGCAGCGTATGTTGGTGGAAGCTGCGGAAGTGCAGTGGAATGGGCTGATTCCGGAACTATTGCTTCAGATGAAAAAACTGTCAGCTGCTAACCCGGAGCTGGCAAAGGGGATAGTTGATGCGGCAGAGAAGGCAAAGATTTCCTGGTATGATCCTTCAGGATTCAGTAGTATAATTGATTCTGAACTGTTACCGTTAATATTCGAGTATGTCAGCTATTCTTGTGGAATAGATGTTTCAGAGGGGAGATTCACATTTCGTAGTTCAAATAGCGGTTTCCTGACGGTTTATGACAGTGTCCATGATCTGTATCTTCATTCACCTAATGATCCTATGTGGGAAGCACATACTATGGCAGAAGCCATATGGCGCCCTGAAATGGAAGAAATCCATCTTTATGGGGTGGGACTGGGGTACACGGCTTATCAGCTCTGGAAATGTTCATATGAGAGCAGCAGGATCATAATATATGAAACATCAGAGGAAATGGTACGTTATGCACGGGACTATGGGGTATTATCATGGATACCGCAGGAGTATATTGATATATATGTTTCGGATGATAAGGAAGAGCTTGCAGAGTTGTTTCATAGAAATACCCGTAAGAAAAATATCGGGAAACTGATCTCTACATGGATGGGGATAGAATATGAAGAATATGATCAGGGCAGACTATCATATGAAAGAATGAATGAAGATGCATGCAGATGGTTTCATGATCTGTGGATGATCAATCTGCGTGAAAACCGCAAACGGGCTGATATTACCATAGGAGATCTGCGAAAAAGAATAGCTGGTGAGGAATGGGTGGTAGTTGCAGCAGGACCATCAGTTGATGAGCATATCAGCTTTTTAAAAGAGTGTAAAGGAAAACGGCGCATAGTTGCGGTGGATGTGATATTAAAGAGACTATTGGCGGAGGGGATAGTTCCTGATCTGGTAGTGATAGGAGATCCGAAAGATCAGATGATCGGACATATAGAAGGTCTGGAAGAAGCGACTAAGAACATACCGTGTATTGCAGACAGGATTGCCAGTTGGAGATATTTAAAAGCATATCAGGGAGAGGTGGCGTTAATGACAGCTCAGAATTCCCTTGATAGGATAGGACCGGCTGAAGATGCTGAAGAAGGGGCGTGGAATATCGGGGGGACGGTAGCAAGTCTTGCTCTGGAAGCTGCGGTCCGTCTGGGAGCTCAAATAGTTTGGATGGTCGGAGTGGATCTTTCATATCCGGATAATGCGCAATATGCAGCCGGAACCCGGCATGAGATTATAGATACGAATGTTGGTATGTGCAATACAGAATCCGTAGATGGGGGTATAGTAAAAACCAGTAAGACTTTTTTGTTCTTTCTTTCGATAATAGAGAGGCAGATAGCTTCGTATCCGCGGGTAAGATTCATTAATATGTCAAAAAGGGGAGCAAAGATAAAAGGAGCTATACAGGGATAAAGGGGGCGTTATGATAGATATCAGTGTTATTATTCCGACATATAATCGTGAGAGATTGATAGGAAAGGCTATAGAGAGTGTTTTAAAACAGGAAGGTGATGGGGAAGCATTCAAAATAAAAGAAATATGGATAGTTGATGACGGATCTTCCGATGACACTGAAGCTGTAGTCAGAGTTTTCCGGGATGAGAGAATCAATTACTACAAACAAAAAAACGGTGGTGCCGGATGTGCAAGAAATCAGGGCGTCAGGCTGGCACAATCCGAATGGATAGCATTTCAGGACAGCGATGATATCTGGCGCGGTAATAAACTAAAAAAACAGACAGAGTATCTTAATAAACATAAAGATTGCTTAATGGTAGTTCATCCTATACGCGCTTTTTTTGTCGATGGGAGTGAGATCTGTATGAAGATCCCGCCTATTGAAGATCAGATTAAAGCTCTGGCTGAACATAATTTTGTTGATACTCCGACAATACTTGTGAACAGAGAAATTTTTTTGGAATGTGGTGGATTTGATGAGAGTTTCCGAGCTTTAGAGGATTGGGAATATGCTATACGGTTTGCTGATAAGTATGAAATAGGCATTATAAGAGAGATACTGCTGGATGCTGATATGACTACATCAGATATATCATCAGACAGAGGCAAATATTTTAAATTCAGAAGTTGCTTTATTGCAAAGAACAGAGCCATCTTTCAAAAGCATGGATGTTTTGAGAATGCCGTAAAGAGCTTTCTGGAATTTGCTCAATCGGAGGGTGTACTTGAACAGGCAGGGAAAATGCTTGAATTATATTTAAAACAATACTGAAAGGTAGTTTTTGATGTAGATCAGTAAGGAGTATCTTTATGATTTTTCCTAAAGGCTATTTTCAAGATGAAATACGGGAAGGTTTTTTAGTTCCGGAAATGATGAAGCGTGCCTGGGCAGCTGCGCTTGAGGTGTTGGAAGTTATCAAAGATATATGCAGGGAAAATGGTTTAGTCTATTACGCTGCATATGGAACCTTATTGGGGACGATACGGCATAAAGGTTTTATTCCCTGGGATGATGATATAGATATTTATATGTTTCGAAATGATTACGATCGTTTTATAGAAATTGCAGATACCTGTCTTCCGGAAGGATTTGTGCTTTCAGGGATATATGGAAAAAATACGAGATTATGGGGGGCCAATAGTGAGCCGCAGTTAAGAGTGATAGCCGATGAGAAATACTTCACTTTACCCAGTTATATGAATCGTTTCCATTCTTATCCATATATGAGGATAGGTATAGATATTTTCCCTCTTGATAATGTACCTGAAGACGTTCAAGAGCAATACGAGATAGTTAAGTTGAGCAATGATATTCATTTTATTATTGCCAATTGGGAACTGTTAAGGGAAAACGGTGAATTGGAAGACAGGATAGCAAAAACAGAAAAAATGCTTGGTGTAGAGTATTTAAGAGATGATGAAAATCTTTTGAAGAGAGAAATGCGTTTATACGCTGACCGTTTGGCTGCATCATGTGAAGATGATACCGGAAAAGTGGCTGATATCCTTTATTGTATGCCGCCGGGGGAGAGGGACAAGTTTACAGGTATAAAAGCTATGAGAAGTACATGGTTTGGTAAAGGTGTATCCATGTTATTCGAAAATACACAGATAACAGTTCCGGAACAGTATAAGGAAGTGCTTCGGGTATCGGTAGGAGAGGATTATATGATACCCAAACCGTTTACAGCAGATCATGAATATCCATTTTATAAAACGCAGGAAAAAGCGTTTATAAAACTTTTAAGGGATTCGGGGATTGATTCTTCGGCAGATGAGTTTTGCAGAAACTGGCATAAGATAAACGATTATAAATAAGTATCTGGATAATTGGGGAGAGACATATTGGATTACATTGATCATATAATACAATTATTTGATGATTATTCTAAGGATCTGATATTAACAGGTTACTTTAATTCTGAGCTGGAAAAGATTGTTGCCGGATACGGTCAGGAGATTATTGTTAACAGAGAAGTCCTTAATGAACGATTGGTTATGATCGACTGTGATAAACTTGATTGTTTTAAAATGATTTTTATCTGCTCAGTATCATATTTCCTGACTCAAAATGAGAAATATATAGAGAAGGTTTTGGAACAGAGCATAGGCAATGCTTTGCTAAAACCTGAAAACAAATATTTTATTTTCAGGCAGATTGATAATATTTTTTTCAATGAGAAAACAAAGCATTCATTAAGGATCTATGATATGCTTGATGATCTTTATGAAGATATATATCAATCATATGTGCATAGAATTTGCATTGATGACTATTCTTTTATCCCGGTTGATGAAAGGAATAAGAATCTGGTAGTGGTCCTGACTCCGCAATACCTGACTATGAGCCATGCACCTTCTAAACAACTGCTGGATTATTGCTATACACTTGAAGAAAAAATGCATAAACAGATTTTGGTGATCAATTCGGCAGAGGTATGTCCGGCATATGGTGGGGTATGGTGGTTCAAACCGGGAATAGGAAACTATATAGAAGATTATAATTCTCAGGAGTTTTTGAGTTATAAAGACAGGCAATTTCCTTTTTTTCAGTGTCCGAAGGAGATGCCGGATGCCGGTGTAATAAAAACATTAATGGATTCAGTTTCATCAATCAGACCTTATTGTATTATTAACCTGGGGGGCAACAGTGTTACAGCGGATATGTTGGCGAAGATAGTTCCTGTTATAGTGTTTAATATAGTGATATCGGGAAGAGCCTTGAACAGATGCCAGTTTTCGGCAATAGGAAGAGAAGCGGATGAGGATGACATTCATTGGCTGAACAGACGGGAGTATACCCGTGAACATTTTATAAAATATATTCTGACATATGTATTCAAAGAACAAAAGCATTCATATAATAGAAACGAACTTGGCTTGCCCGAAGATAAAAGCATCGCAATAGTAGTCGGTGGCAGATT